>NZ_JANFYJ010000020.1:0-150943 GCF_024460495.1 Hungatella sp. SL.1.14
AGTGCGGTAACGTATGGAGCTGACTGTCACTAATAGGTCGAGGGCTTAACCAAGTTGGTTTAGGAAAAAGAGGAAATAAGAACGGATGAAAAGATATGTACAATGTGTGGTTTTGAGGGTATATGCCATAAGAGAAAACGGAGAGATGAGAGTCGCTTCGTTTTTATAGAATAAGCGCGAGTGGCTCAGTGGTGGAGTACAACCTTGCCAAGGTTGGGGTCGCGGGTTCGATCCCCGTCTCGCGCTCTGAGGATAAGAGAAAGAAAGCGGATTTCCAGTGATGGAGATCCGCTTTCTTGTATTATATGCCAAAATGAATCATATACTTCTGCTCATCAATCGCCTGGCTGATCTTGTCTGCAAGTGCAATCAACTGGTGATCGTGATGAATTCTTCTGTCGCTGATCACGATATCCTGCAATGCGGGGAGTGACTCCGGCGGGATTAAGGTAACGCCCCATCTGTCAAGGGCAAAGGAGGGGCGCTTCAGGGACTGTGTATAGGTCCTGATCAGCAGCAGTCTGGGCCACCAGTCGCTGATATACTTGTCGTCATCGATGGCGACACAGTGATATGTTTCTGGCTCATAGATATTATAATTTTTTTCCGGATCTATCGCATCGATAATTCCAAATTCTGTTTTTATCATAAGTTTACCTGACGATTGTTATAATAACGTTCTTTCTGATTCTGCTGCATTTTCTTTTTTATTAAACTGATACTCCGAGACCAGTTGTTAGCGCGTACAGGGAATAATCGTTTCGATGAATCGATCGGCGGCTTCCTCGTCGGCAGCGATTGAAAAGAGATAGATCACCTTATTCTCCTGGTTTCGCAGATAAACGTTCATCTTGAGATTTTCCGGTATGCTGCAGACCATTTTCTGATAAGTCTGCCCGGCTACAGTTACGGGCTGCGGGACTGAAGGGGACAAATCGTATTTCCCCCAGAATGCAGAGAATACATTGAGATCATCTGTGAGAATCTGTTCAATCGGATCGCTGTTATACTGGATGACGACTCCAAAGAGCGACTGCTCCGGCATGATGGCCAGAAAATCGTAATAGCTGGGGATATAATCATGGGCAGACAGCGCGTTCAGCTCTTCGGCGGTCAGCGCAAAGGTATATTCCGGCAGCGTTATACGGATTCCGGCCCATGGATGCTCATAGACGGACTGTTCAAACCGGCCAGAAGGAAGATGGACGAACAGAGGGTCTGCCGGCGGAGTCTCCCTCCAGGCTCCCGAAGGCTCAAAACGGTAGGTATGTCCCTCGATATCGAGCGTAGTATCACTCACCATCATTCCATCGGTGTCAAAATAATACCAGCCATCCCCGTCTTTGATCCAGCCGCCGCAAATCAGGGAGCCGTCAGAGAGAGCGTACTGCCACCGGCTGCCATTGTGCAGCCAGCCGGTACGGTTCGTTTCGCTGCCCGTGTCTGCGGCGGCAAAGGTTTCCTGAAGCCGTGCAGGAAAATGCACCGCGGTAAGTGCCAGAGACAGACAGATTCCGGCGGAAATGGTGAAAAGACGTTTTTTTAATTTCATGAAAATGCGATCCTCCTGTCAGAAAGTACTCTCTTGTGTGTTGTATTACAGTAAGTGTATCTCTTTTCAGAATGTCTGTCAAATACGGAAGGCTGACCGGATGTCGTTTTAATTTACAGAAGATGTAAAAAACACTATAATCAGAATAGAAACAATAGACAGAAGCTGTGTACTGAGAGATAAGCGTAAAGACCTGCAGCGGCAGGAGAGAGGTGGGAACGTGAGTGAACCTGTTGCAAAGCGCCAGATGTTTGAATATGACGGAGATAATCCGTTTCATATCTATAATCTTCCCTATTATCCGTCAATTGGTGATGAACTGTTGTTTAACCACTGGCACGAGGAACTGGAGATTGTTTATACATTACAGGGAAACAGTCTCCATTATATTGATGGAACCTGCATCAGGTCGCAGCCGGGAAGACTGATTGTGGTGAATTCAGAAAGCAGTCACAACATCATACCGGACCGTTCGGTATATGGGAATGGAAGAAAAGTGGTGATTGCCCTGATTATTTCGCGGGAGTTTTTAGAGGAGGTATTTCCGGATTTTCGGAATATGTATTTTCTGAATGAAAAGGAGGTGACGACTCCGGTCATCAGAGAGTTGATGGTGACGCTGTCTCACTTTGGTGATGGAACAGAGCTGTCACGCTACGAGAAAATATATAGAAAGGGGCTGGTGCTTCAGCTGCTGTACCACATCACGCAGGAGGGGGTGGCGGAGAAGAACGTGATCCTGCCGCTTAATAATCAAAAGAATATTGAACGGCTGAAAGGTGTCCTTCAATTCATCGAGAATCATTACATGGAAAAGATTTCTCAGGCGGAGATTGCAGAAAAATTCTACTTTTCCAGGGAGTATTTCGCACGCTTCTTTAAGAAGCATACCGGTATGACATTTACGGAATATCTGACAAAATACCGCCTTCAGAAGGCCAGGATGCAGCTGATGGCTTCCGACAGCGGGATTTTGGAAATCGCCCTGAACAATGGATTCTCGGATGACCGGAGACTGATACTGGCGTTTAAGCAGGAGTACGGTACTACTCCGTTCCAATACAGAAAAATGGAAAGAAATAAAGAAAAATGACGGTAAAAAGGGGACGCATTTTTGGGTACAGGTCAATATATGGATGTTTTTGGATAAAATACGCAAGGAATTCCCGTCCGCTCTCCGCTATAATGAGGGATATAAAAATCAAGTGACAGGAGAGGGGAAGCAATGGGAAGGAAGAAGAATGGATTATCATGGACGGAAAAAATCTCTTATGGTATGGGAGACTGCGGAGCAAACGTCACGGTGGCGCTCTGCTCCACATTTTTAACTGCGTATTATACGGACACTGTAGGAATTGCGGCAGCCGCGGTCGGAACAATGATGCTGCTGGCCCGGGTGTTTGACGGTATTACCGACATCGTGATGGGGGCTGTCGTTGACAGGACGAAGACACGCTGGGGAAAAGCCAGGCCATGGGTTCTTTGGACGGCACCGCTTATGGCGATCGCACTGATCCTGGAATTTAATGTTCCGGGGGGTTTAAGCGGTAATGGAAAACTTGTTTATGCATATTTGACCTATATTTTTCAGAACTGCATTGTGTATACAGCGAATAACCTTCCCTTTAACGCATTGCTGTCACGCATGACACTCAATGTTCAGGACCGTGCTTCTGCGGCTACTACGCGTTTTGTCATGACGCAGCTTACAACGCTGGTTATTAACGCGGTGACGGCGACTCTGCTGTCTACGGCCGGATGGTTCTGGCTGTCAATTATTTACGGGATTGTAACCTTTGTTATGTGCCTGATCTGCTTTCTGGGAACCAGGGAGCATATCGGAGAAGACGCGGAAACCGGTGTGGTGCAGGTGGAAAATGTTCCGTTGAAAACAGCGCTGCCGGCACTTTTAAAAAACAGATACTTTTATATTCAGAGTCTGCTGTTTATGTTTCTTTATATTGGCATCGTCAGTACCGGTTCCACAACGTTCTATTTTTGCAACATCGTTTTAAACAATCTGGGTTATTTAACCTACATATCCATGGCTACCACAATTCCGGCAATCATAGTCAATCTTATGCTTCCGAAAGTCATTCGGAAATACGGAAAGTGGAAACTGATGGTTAGCGGTGCATTTCTGATGGTACTGGGCGGCCTGGTGATTGGCGCAGCCGGTTCCAGCTTCCCTCTGGTTCTTCTGGGACTGATTATAAAGGGAACCGGGATGGGACCAATCATGTCAGGAATCTTTGCGATGACCGCAGATGTCGTGGATTACGGCGAATGGAAGACCGGAGTCCGCTCAGAGGGGCTCGTCAACTGCTGTACTTCCTTTGGAATGAAGGTGGGAATCGGCCTCGGCTCCGCACTCTGTACCTGGATCATCACTATGGGCGGATATGACGGGACTGCCGCTGTACAGCCTGCCTCTGCCGTTGCCATGATTCGGTTCGGATTCGGATACAGCGGCGCCATAATTGCGGTAGTATGCCTGGCTCTGTGTTTCATGATGAATATCGATAAATATATTGTGACGATTCAGCATGACCTGGAGGCAAAACGAAATACAAAATAGAGAGGTGAAGAGAACGATGTCAGAATTGAGTGATACCATTCGTAAATTATTTAAGGAAGGTGATGACCGGCGGGATGCCGGTCTTACCACCCCAGAGGGAATCCTGCGTTATGATGATATCGTCTATGGAGAGGATGCAGGATGGCAGGTTCTCGATGTATACCGTCTTCAAAAGGAGGAAGGGCCGCTCCCGGTTATCGTGAGCGTCCATGGCGGCGGCTGGGTATACGGAGATAAGGAGAGATACCAGTACTATTGTATGGATCTGGCGCGCCGGGGATTTGCAGTTGTAAATTTTACTTATCGCCTGGCTCCGGAATTCAAGTATCCCGCGTCTCTGGAGGATACCAACCGGGTATTTGCATGGGTGCTTGACCATGCAAAGGAGTATGGTTTTGACCGGTCAAGGATATTCGGCGTGGGCGATTCAGCCGGAGCCCACATTCTGGGGCTTTATGCGGCGATCTGTACGAACCCGGACTATGCGGCGGCGTATCCTTTTCAGCCGCCAAAGGGGTTTGTGCCTGCTGCTGTTGCATTAAACTGCGGTGTCTACCGGACGCCGGTTTCCGACGACGAAAAGGACCAGAGCAATCTGCTTATGGCAGATCTTCTGCCGGAGAAAGGGACGAGAGAAGAGTTTGAGAGGATCAGTCTCGTGAACTTCGTGACCAGTCAATACCCACCGGTATTTCTTATGACTGCTTCCGGTGATTTCCTGAGAGATCAGGCGCCGCTTTTGGCGGAGAAACTGATGGAGTTTGAGATTCCGTTTGTATACCGTTACTTTGGAAATGCGGACCAGCCTTTGGGACACGTTTTCCACTGCAATATCCGTCTGAAGGAAGCATCACGCTGCAATGATGAAGAATGTGAGTTTTTTCGAGAATACTGCTGATTCCTGTCTGCAGAATCAGGAAGATCCGGCTGGCACTGGTCTGTATTTACCGATCTGTGCTTTGCCGGTATCTATCATTTCATCGGCAAGCGCTCCGGCATCTCTGTCCAGTCCCATCCTGCACCGCATGGTCAATTCCAGGGCCATACCCAGATTAATTCCATATATGACCGTGATCTTCGGGAGTATGGCGGTCAGCCTGACTGCGCATTTATAAGGAGATCCCCCGATCATGTCACACAATATTAGGATCTCATCGCAAGTGTGCATGCCTTCGACGGCATGCTTCAAATGCTCTGTCAACAGGTCCTCATTCTGTCCGGCTTCGAAATCGACAGCGGTCAGCAGATCCTGATGTCCAATCAACAGTTCCAGTGCGCTGACCAGCCCGGCAGCAAACTGACCATGTCCCGTAATTACCAATCCAATCATGAGTCTCTCCATTCTCCGCGAATTTACGGCAGCTTAACGTCCTGTCCGGTTATCATTTATATCATATACTACATATTCTGAAAACGCAATTCCCGATTGATTTCTTACGGGAAACCGGCGAAGAAACGATCTGTAAACCAGTATACAGAAACGGCCGGATGTGGTACAATGCAGGTATGAGTTTCAGCACATACATGGTACGCATACGGCCTGTTTCAGCCGTTTTGTGTGCTCAGGACAAGGAGGAATGGTTTATGGAAAGAGCGATTACAATCAGTCGTGAATTTGGAAGCGGCGGGCGTGAACTGGGAGTGAGGCTGGCTGAGAGTCTGGGGATTCCGTTTTACGATAAGGAATTGATTTCCATGGCTGCGGAGGAGAGTGACATGCCGGAGGATGCGTTCCTTCATTATGATGAGAACATGCCATTGATCAAAGATCCGCTGGACCGCCATTTCTACTCACCATTTTCGTCTATCTATCAGGTTCCCATGTCGGACCAGATCTTTTTAGCACAGTCCAGAGTGATCCGGAAGCTGGCAGAGCAGGGACCCTGCGTGATCGTAGGACGGTGTGCGGATATGGTTCTTGAGAACAGTGTCAACCTGTTTATTTACGCGAAAATGAAAGACCGGATCAGACGGATGAATTCTCTGGAGACCGGAGTGGATCCGGTGAAGATGGAGAGCAGAATCCGTGAGGTGGATCGGAAACGAAAGGATTACTATCAGTATTACACCGGCAATGAATGGGGAAAGGCTCAGAATTATCATCTCTCTCTGGAAAGTGGTCTGGTAGGGGTAGACGGCTGCCTGAAGGCAGTGCTGGCCTATCTGGAGTCGGTGCAGTAGAACAGCAGTCATAGACCGCGGGGCAGAAAACCGCCCTGCGGATCGGAAATGATAGAAAAAAGCATCAGGCGTTCCATGTGTGACAGCATGGAACGCCTGATGTGTCAAAATTGCCTGACGAATTACCGGTAACTGTAAAATCGTGAATTTTTATCGCTTTTCTTGTATTATGTCCACCTTTGTACTATAATGGTAACATTATGAATTTTGATGGAAGAATGAGGTGGAAAGGAATCTATGCGGTTTGCTGAGAGAATGGACCGGTTCGGAGAAGGAATATTTTCTAAATTACTGGAGATAAAAAGACAGAAGGAAGAACGGGGAGAGACTGTAATCGATTTAGGCGTGGGAGCGCCTAACATACCGCCGGCCAGGCATATTACCGATGCCCTGTGCAGGGCGGCTGCGGATCCGAAAAATTACGTCTATGCCATCAGTGACCAGAAGGAACTCTTAAAGGCGGTGGCACAGTGGTATGAGCGGCGTTACGGCGTGAACTTAAATCCGGATACGGAGATCTGTTCTCTGCTGGGGTCTCAGGAGGGACTGGCTCATATCGCGCTTTCCATAGCTGATGAGGGCGATATCGTTCTGGTTCCTGATCCCTGTTATCCTGTGTTTGCGGATGGTCCGCTTCTGGCGGGTGCCACCCTTTTTTATATGCCTCAGAAAAAGGAAAACGGATATGTCATCGATGTGAAGGAGATACCGGAAGAGGTGGCGGAAAAGGCCAGGCTCATGGTCATCTCTTACCCCAATAATCCGACCACAGTCATGGCTCCGGACAGTTTTTATGAAGAGGTAATCGCGTTTGCCAAAAAGCATGACGTGATAGTTCTGCACGACAATGCATACAGCGAACTGGTATTCGACGGCAGGACATGCGGAAGCTTTCTCCGCTTTCCGGGAGCAAAAGAGGTTGGTGTGGAATTTAATTCGCTGTCAAAGACCTACGGGCTGGCCGGCGCGAGAATCGGTTTCTGCGTGGGCAATGAAGAAGTCGTGAGTCATTTGAAAATGCTGAAATCAAATATGGATTACGGTATGTTTCTGCCCGTTCAGATGGCAGCAATTGCGGCGATTACGGGGGATCAGGCATGCGTGGAAGAGACAAGAAAGGCCTATGAACGCAGGCGGGATGCCCTGTGTGACGGCATGACAGCGATCGGCTGGAGGATGGAGAAGCCGGAGGCTACGATGTTTGTGTGGGCGAAGATACCGGATAACTTTACCGATTCCAGTTCTTTTGCCATGGAACTGGCTGAAAAGTCCGGACTTCTGGTCACTCCGGGAAGCGCTTTCGGGCCTTCCGGCGAGGGCTATGTGAGGCTGGCACTTGTCCAGGATGAAGATGTGCTGAAGAAAGCAGCCGAACTGGTTGATAAGAGCGGGATCCTGCGATGAAGATGAAGATTACGAAGAGACAGTGTTTTTGGAGTGCTGCGGCAGTACTCTATGTGCTGTTTATTTTCTCCAATTCCATGAAGAACGCCGATCTCTCCTCTGCGGACAGCGGTGCGGTGCTGCGGCTGGTGCAGCAGGTATTGACCGCAGGAGGTGTGGACGGAACCATTATTACGGAACATGTGATCCGCAAGACCGCGCATTTTACGGAATATGCCGCCCTGGGGATACTGCTCTGCCTCTGCTTTCAGACGTATGTCCTGCCGCTGCACAGCCGTGTTCTGTCTCAGGTGCTGGCAGGCTTTCTGGTACCGTTTGCCGATGAGACGATTCAGCTTTTTGTGGCTGGCAGGTCGGGACAGATCAGTGATGTCTGGCTGGACTGTGCGGGAGTGGCTTTTGGAACTATCTTATTTGCAGCAGCAGCTTGGATCGTAAGCAGGACAGGAGCGAAAAAACGTGATAAAAAATTACAAAATAGTACTTCAGTATGACGGGAGCCGCTATGACGGCTGGCAGAAACAGGGCAACACGGGTAATACGATTCAGGGAAAGCTGGAAGGTATCCTGCTTAAACTCACCGGAAGGCCGGTGGAGGTTCACGGATCGGGAAGAACGGACGCCGGAGTTCATGCGCTGGCACAGACGGCCAATTTCCATGCAGATACCGGTATGACGGAAGACCAGATCAGGGCATACTTTAATCAGTACCTGCCGGAGGATATTGCCGTGCTCTCTGTAGAGAAAGTGCCGGACAAGTTTCACAGCAGGTTAAATGCTGTACAAAAAACGTATTTATACCGAATTGAGATGGGGCCGAAGAAGGATGTGTTCGAGCGAAAGTACTGTTATGGGCTCGGAAAGCAGCTGTCGGCAGACCGCATGAAGGAGGCTGCGGCCTGTGTTCTGGGGGAACACGATTTTAAGAGCTTCTGCGGCAATAAAAAAATGAAAAAGTCCACAGTCAGGACGATTTCTGATATCACAATTGAAAAAGAAGGCACGAAACTGTTGATCCGCTATACGGGAAACGGTTTTTTATATCATATGGTCAGGATTCTTACGGGAACGCTGATTGAGATCGGGCTGGAAGAACGCAGTCCGCAGGAAATGAAGGAAATCCTGCTGAAACTGGACCGGCAGGCGGCCGGTTTTACCGCACCGCCGGAAGGTCTGTTTTTAGAGCGGGTTATGTATGAGGACAGGGAGTAACATGACAGATTTTTTAGTGAAGACATTTGTTAAGGATTACGAGAATACGGGAGACACTGGAGTGAGGACGGAGTATGGCCTGATGGCCAGTACTGTGGGGATCTGCTGCAATGTGCTTTTATTTGCCGCGAAGCTGTTTATCGGACTGCTGATCAACAGCATTTCCGTTATGGCCGATGCATTTAACAACTTATCGGACGCAGCCTCCTCCATCATTGGTTTTATCGGCGTAAAGATGGCAGGCAAGCCGGCGGATGAGGACCATCCCTTCGGGCACGGCCGTGTGGAGTATATTGCGGCGTTTATCGTGGCGTTTATCGTCATCCAGGTAGGCTTTTCACTGTTTAAGACGTCTGCCGGCAAGATTCTCCATCCGGAGGAGATGACGTTTAAGTATATTTCGATTGTAATTCTTTTGATGTCGGTCTGCGTGAAGCTGTGGATGGGCATGTTTAACAGAAAGCTGGGAAAGAGGATCAACTCTTCCGTTATGATGGCGACGGCGGCTGATTCCATGGGCGACGTGGGCACTACCTCGGCGACCATACTCTCGATTCTGGTTTATGGAATCTGGGGGATCAATATCGATGGAATTGTGGGGCTCATCGTGTCGCTTATCGTTATGTGGGCGGGTGTCGGAATTGCCAGGGACACGCTGGCGCCGCTAATCGGAGAGCCCATCGATCCGAAGCTCTACCGGGAGATTACGGAATTTGTAGAAAGCTTTGACGGCATTGTGGGAAGCCATGACCTGATCGTACATAATTACGGGCCTTCCAGAAGTATGGCATCCATCCATGCGGAGGTTCCGAATGATGTAAGCATCGAAAAATCCCACGAGATCATTGATTATGTGGAACGGGAAGCACAGCGCCGTTTCGGAATTTTTCTCGTGATCCATATGGATCCCATCGAGACAAAGGACAGCAGGGTAACGGAATTTAAGAAAATGGTGGAATCGATCGTTATGAGCATCGATTCTAAGTGCAGCTTCCATGATTTTCGGATGGTGGAAGGTGAAAAACAGATCAATCTGATCTTCGATCTGGTCGTTCCAAGGGATTACGACAGGGCGGCGAGAGAAGCGATCAGGAAAGAGATAACAGAGAAGGTAGCAGAGCGGGATAGCAGGTGCTGTCTGGTCATGACGACAGAAAGCGGCTTTGGCGTGGAAGAATAAGGAAACAAAAAAATTTCCATAATATGCAATAAGAAGACAGCATCCTGCATTAACTTAGTAGAAAGGAAATCGACTCCATGTTATTTATGGGTATGATGAGCCTTGATGGGCCGGAAGATTACGGCCGGTTAAGCGATGAGGTGCTCCTTAATAAGGTTGGAACAGGAGACCAGGAAGCGTTCAGACAATTATATCAGAATACAGACCGGTCAATCTACGGGTTTATCCTGTCTATTGTAAAGAATCCCCAGGATGCCGAAGAGATCATGCAGGAAACCTATATAAAGGTATGGACTTCCGCTGCGGGATATAAGTCCCAGGGGAAGCCGCTGGCGTGGATGTTTACCATAGCCAGGAATTTATGCTATATGAAGTTTCGCAATCAGAAGCATGAGTCTGATATCGCGTTTGAGGATCTGGAAGGCGAAGAGACGGGGGAAGTATGCCCTGAGATTGAACAGGCGGCGGATAAGCTGGTATTGGCCGCGGCTCTTAAGATATTGAAAGAGGAAGAGCGGGAGATCGTCCTTCTTCACGCGACTGCAGGCATGAAGCACCGGGAGATTGCAGCATCATTAGGCATGCCTTTGGCTACGGTACTTTCCAAATACAACCGCGCGATGAAAAAGCTGGAAAACTATTTAACATAAAAAGAGCAGGGAGTTTCCCGCAGGTACGGTGCCGGAAGTTCTGCATCTGCAAAAGAAAGGAGTGAGCGTTCATGTTTCACAAAACCGACAGACAACTGAACAGAAAACAACTGAAAGCACAATTGAAGTCTGCGGTCATGGACCTGACTCCGAATGTGCTGGATAAAATTGATTTAACCATGCCTCAGATGACAGCGGAGGAGCTGCATGAGGAGGCCGGGAGGGCTGTCAGTTCCATCGCTGTGATGCGCAGACGCATGCGTGTGATGGCGGCTCTGGCAGCAGCGTGTCTCTGCATGGTGGCAGCCGCAGGAGGCACATATACGTACCGCAACGGGAAAGTGGATTCCGTGATCGGCATCGATGTCAATCCCAGTGTGGAACTGTCCGTGAACCGGAAGAACCGGGTACTGGAGGCAGAGCCGCTGAACGAAGATGCAAAAGCCATTATGGAAGACATGAATCTTAAGGGAGTTGATCTAAATGTGGCGGTGAACGCAGTGATCGGTTCCATGGTGACTCATGGCTACCTGGATGATCTGGACAATGCCATTCTGGTAACTGTCTCCAATGACAGTATCAGCAAGGCATCGGCTCTGCGGTCCTCGGTCGTGAATGATATTCAGAGTTCCCTGGAAGAAAATCAGGTGAAGGCTGTGGTATACGACCAGCAGGTGATTGAAGAAGATGATGTAAAGGCGCTGGCGGATGAGTACAGGATCTCTTATGGAAAAGCATATTTCCTGAAGGAACTGATTGATCAGAATCCGGCGCTGACCATGGAGGATATGGAGAAGCTGGCGCCACTGACCATGGAGGAGATTGCGAAGGAGATCACGGAACGTTCCTACGCAGTCGGAGGCCATGCAGGCGTGAGTGAGGATATGACGACCGCGGCGCAGACAACCACGCAGCCGGTTACGACTGTTCCCGTTACAACAGAGGCGGCGACAGAGGAGACAACGACTGCGGAGGAATCTGAGTCTGAGACAGGTAATCAGACCACAGCGGCCCCGGTTCCGCAGACGACCGCTCCGGTTCCTTCCGGCCTGCCGGAGATGACGACGGAGGCGCCGACGACGGAAGCACAGGTGCCGGTGTCAGACGCGAAGATCACGATTGATTACGTCGATTATGAGAACGGGGTGGTTACGGTCAATTTCAAGACAAAAGTGAAGTGGAAGAATCCCACCGTATCGGTAAAGGATGAGGGAGGAACCACCTACTCCGCCATGGTAGGCGATACAGACAGTTCCACCTGTGAGATTTACGTAAGCGGCCTGGAAGGCGGAACTTCATACACGTTTGTGCTCGGCGGAATATCTCCGAAGAACGGAAAGCAGACAACGGTGAAAGGTACCTTTGAGACCCCGGTCATCGGGGATGGCGGAGCAAACGAGGAACCGGTGACGCTGCCGGAAACAGAAGAGACAAAGGAAACGGAAACACAGCCTCAGACGGAGGAATCGTCTGAGGCTTCTGCCACATCACCGGCCGAGACAGAATCTGTACCGCAGACGGAGAGCACTCCGCCCACCGAGCCTCCAACGGAAGCGCCCACTGAAACCCGGACGGAAGCGCCGGCTGATACGCCTCCGGCGGTTTGATACGGATTGTGTCATGTGACGCATCAGAAATATGACCTAAACTGTTTGATTTGAAGGAATAATAAAGAAAATAGAAAAAATATGAAAAAAGGGCTTGACGAGGAGAAAATGGTATAGTATAATACAACCGTTGTGTTGATGGGCTATCGCCAAATGGTAAGGCAACGGACTCTGACTCCGTCATTTCAAGGTTCGAATCCTTGTAGCCCAGTAAAAAAAGCTTTTAAGCATGAGAATTCTGTGCTTGAAAGCTTTTTTGTTATTGCTGGAAAGAGGTCTTACTTGTACAGCCGGTTCAGCGGTTTCTGAATTCGCTCGGCTGAATTCCTGATATTTCTTGAAAATTCCCCTTAAAGACTCCGGCGTGATGCCGAATTTTTGATAAGATTGGCGGCCTTCTCTGTAAATGGGAGGATACAAGGTTAGTCAAAAAAATGCAAATGACAGTTCGGAATTGTCTATGTTGCAAAAGGGATTCTTATGATATGATGAATTTATGCTAAAAAGCGTGTTTTATCGATAGAATCTGGACATGGCGTTTCGACTTCGGAAGCCGTTCAGATCAGTAAAATGTTCCTATAATTTTTGAAAGGAAGGTCATCTATGAAATTTACGGAAGGTTACTGGTGTACAAAAAAGGAAATAACCCCGCTCTATGCGACAGAGTTCGCAGACAGCCGGAGAGAGGGGGATGAACTCATCCTCTACGCGCCGGGAAAGCATATTGCGGGAAGAGGGGACTGCTTAAACCTGGGGATGCTTACGGTCCGCCTTTCCAGCCCAATGGAAGATGTGATTAAGGTTTCCGTGAGACATTTTGAGGGAACTGCATACAACGGCCCCTTCGCCCGGATCCATCAGACCACCCCTCATGTGACGGTTGAGGAGACGGAGGATGAAATCCGCTATCAGAGCGGCCGTACGACTGCGGTCATTGACAAGCGGCCAAACTGCTGGGGAATCCGCTTCCTTGACGGGGAACGGGAGCTGACCAGTACAGGATACCGCAATATGGCTCATATGACAAACCGGGATACAGGAAAAACTTATATGGTGGAGCAGCTGGCTATTGATGTGGATGAGTGCATCTATGGACTGGGCGAGCGATACACCCCGTTTGTGAAGAACGGCCAGGTGGTTGAAATGTGGAATGAGGACGGCGGGACAGCGAGCGAAATCACATACAAAAATATTCCGTTTTATATTACCAACAAGGGGTACGGTGTGCTTCTGGACAATGAAGGGGACGCCGCCTATGAGATTGCCAGCGAAAAGGTGGAGCGTCTGCAGTTTTCCGTGGAGGGGGAGAGACTCGATTACTATGTGATTAACGGCTCTACCCCGAAGGGAACCATTTCTAAATATACGAAACTGACCGGTAAACCGGCGCTGCCTCCGGCCTGGTCCTTTGGCCTTTGGCTGACCACCTCCTTTACGACCAATTATGACGAGGGGACGACGTCCGGATTTATCCAGGGGATGGCGGACCGGGATATTCCTCTGCATGTGTTCCATTTTGACTGCTATTGGATGGAGGCGTATGAGTGGTGTAATTTTACCTGGGATCCAAAGACATTTCCGGATCCGGCCGGTATGCTGAAACGGTATCACGACCGGGGATTAAAGATCTGCGTGTGGATTAACCCGTATATCGGACAGAAATCTCCTCTGTTCCAGGAAGGAATGGAGCATGGCTATCTGATCAGAAAGACGAATGGGGATGTATGGCAGACCGATATGTGGCAGGCCGGCATGGGGCTGGTGGATTTCACCAATCCGGATGCGGCCGCCTGGTATCAGGGCAAATTAAAGACGCTTCTGGATATGGGAGTGGACTGTTTTAAGACAGATTTTGGCGAGAGGGTTCCGGTGAAGGATATCGCTTATTACGATGGGTCTGATCCGGTGAAAATGCATAATTATTATACTTATCTCTACAACCAGGCTGTATTCCAGCTTCTGGAAAGAGAACGGGGGACGGGGGAAGCCGTGCTGTTTGCCCGTTCCGCGACAGTGGGCGGCCAGCAGTTTCCGGCTCATTGGGGCGGCGACTGTTCGGCGACTTATCCGTCAATGGCTGAAACTATACGGAGCGGCCTCTCTCTGGCCTGCGCGGGCTTTGGTTTCTGGAGCCACGATATCAGCGGTTTTGAGAATACAGCGCCGGCGGATATTTACAAGAGATGGTGCCAGTTCGGCCTGTTAAGCTCTCACAGCAGGCTTCATGGTTCTTCCTCCTACCGCGTGCCGTGGCTGTTCGATGACGAGGCCTGCGACGTGCTCCGGAAATTCGTGAAGTTAAAATGTGCGTTGATGCCGTACCTCTATCGGCAGGCGGTAAAAGCTCATGAAGAGGGCATTCCAATGATGCGTCCGATGTTTGTGGAATTTCCGGAGGACCGGGCCTGCGAACCGCTTGATAAGCAGTATATGCTGGGCGATTCACTTCTTGTGGCTCCGGTATTTAAAGAATCGGGAGAGGTGGAATACTACCTTCCGGAGGGCGTATGGGTGAATTTACTTACCGGAACGACTGTCAAAGGAGGCAGATGGCAGAAGGAAACACACGATTACTTCTCCCTGCCGCTTATGGTACGTCCCGGCAGTATTGTGGCAGTCGGACAGGAAAGCAGCAGGCCGGATTATGACTTTGCTGACGGGGTACGCTTCCTTCTCTGGCTCCCGGAGGAGGGAATGACTGCGGAGACCGGAGTAACGGATCTGAACGGAAATGTAGTCATGACTGTGTCGGCCGGCAGGGCAGACGGGAAAATTACGCTTCGGGCAGAGAGAACGTCCGCAGGCGTATCTGCGGACGTTTCCACAAACATTACGTTTGAAGTTCTGGGAGAGGAGAAGTTGGAAGTAGTTGTAAAGTAGAGGAAAGAAAGGCTTTATTGACACAGCGAGATTAAAATAATAAAAAAGTGCTTGACTATCACACCAACATCTTGTATAATAAATTTCGCTGTGTTAATGGGCTATCGCCAAATGGTAAGGCAACGGACTCTGACTCCGTCATTTCAAGGTTCGAATCCTTGTAGCCCAGTCTTGATGAAACCCGCAGGAGCTGTCCTGCGGGTTTTGCAGTATTTTATGAGAATGTCATCTTATAAATTGCAGAAACATGAAAAGAAGCAGGAATCCATAAGGAACTGCTTCTTTTTCTGCAGCAGAATCGTTCCTTCTTCTGGACAAGACAGGCAAAATGCTTTATAATGTTACTTAATTTTGATGAGAGGTGCAGCATGTACACATTTGGCAGCAGGATACGGTACAGTGAGACGGATGAATACGGAAAACTGACGCTTACAGGTATTATGAATTACTTACAGGACTGTTCGACGTTCCAGTCGGAGGATATCGGGCTTGGAATTTCCTATCTGACAGAACACCATCAGGCGTGGTGGCTCTCTTCCTGGCAGATTGTGATTGACCGGTATCCGGCTCTGGGAGAGGAAGTGGTCATCGGTACATGGCCCTATGATTTTAAGGGCTTTTACGGATACCGTAATTTTACCATCTGCGATCAGGCAGGAAATTACCTGGTGAGGGCCAATTCCGTGTGGTTTCTGTTTGATACGGAGCTGGGCCGCCCTGTGAAGGTGAAGGAAGAGAATATCCGTGGATACGGCAGAGGCGATGAGAAGCGCCTGGAGATGGAGTACGCGCCCCGGAAGATCACGGTACCTGCAGACTATGTGGAGACGGAGTGCGTGACGATCGCCAAACACCACATCGACACGAATCATCATGTGAATAATGCCCAGTATGTGGAGATAGCCAGGGAGGTGCTTCCGGCTGAAATCGAGGTCGGAGAACTCCGGGTGGAGTATAAGAAGGCAGCCGTCTGCGGCGATGTGGTTTATCCGCATGTCAGCCGGACGGATGAAGGATACACGGTTTCTCTCTGTGATGAGCAGGGAGCGGCTTATGCAGTGATATGGCTGCGGGGAAAAACGAGAGAGGATATAATATGATAGAACTGGGAAAAGTGCAGACCCTGACGGTGCAGAGGGTCAAGGAGTTCGGCGTATATTTGGGGGAGGGGGCAGCTTCAGAAGCTTCCGTTCTGCTTCCGAAGAAACAGGTTCCGGAGGGAGCGAAGCCGGGCGATGAAATCAGCGTATTTATTTATAAAGACTCGGAGGACCGCCTGATTGCAACGACAGGGATCCCGAAGCTTTCGGTAGGAGAGACAGCGATGCTTCCGGTAAAGGAGGTCGCCAAAATCGGAGCCTTTCTCGACATGGGACTGGAGAAGGATCTTCTTCTTCCGTTCCGTGAGCAGACGCATAAGGTACGCCAGGGCGAATCTGTTCTGGTAGCGTTGTATGTAGATAAGAGCCAGAGACTTGCGGCTACCATGCGGGTTTATGCCTACATGAGCAGTGAATCGCCTTATCAGAAAGACGATCAGGTGACGGGAACGATCTATGAGATCAATGAGAATCTTGGAGCGTTCGTGGCGGTCGATCATAAGTACTACGGACTGATTCCAAAGAAGGAGCTCTTTGACGATTATCATGAAGGAGACACGGTGTCGGCCCGGGTGACCAAGGTGCGGGAGGACGGCAAGCTGGATTTAAGCCCGAGACAGAAGGCATATTTACAGATGGACGATGATTCGGCCCGGGTACTTGCCGTAATCGGAGACCAGTTCGGCGGAGTGCTTCCCTTTACGGACAAGGCGGCGCCGGAGGTGATCAAGCGTGAGTTTCAGATGAGCAAGAACGCATTTAAACGTGCGGTTGGCCATCTCTTAAAAGATGGAAAAGTAAGGATTACCGAGAAAACCATAGAGATACTTTAATAGAGTGGAAAGGAATAACAGGAGGATTGTTTTGGACTCGATAGACTATTATAATAAGTATGCGGCAAAGGTGTTCGAAGAGACAGTGGATCAGGATATGTCGGAGATTAGAACGGAATTTTTAAATCTGCTGGAGGAAGGGGATACGATTCTTGACCTCGGATGCGGCTCCGGAAGGGACAGCCTGATTTTCTACGAACTGGGATACGATGTGACGGCCATGGATGCATCAGAGGAGATGTGTAAACTGGCGGAGATTCACACAGGGCTGGAAGTACTCCATATGACCTTTGAGGAGATGGATTTCGACAGCGTGTTTGATGGAATCTGGGCCTGCGCTTCCCTGCTTCACGTTCCGGAAAAGGAACTGTCTGACATTCTTACAAAGATAGCAAGGGCCTTAAAAGACAGTGGAATTCTTTATATGTCCTTTAAGCTGGGAGACTTTGAGGGCTTCCGGGGAGAACGGTATTTCTGTGACTACACAGAGGATGCCATGGAGGAAGTACTGAAAGACAACGACCGGTTTGATGTAGTAAAGATCTGGGAAACCGAGGATGTCCGCTCTGGTCATTCTGACACACGGTGGCTGAATGTCCTGGTCAGAAAACAGTAAATCTTACGAAAATATAAACAAGACAGCGCGAAGAAATTCGGCGCTGTTTTGTCGTTTCCGACCAAATCCGGGACGGATGCGGAACAGGTTAGAGATATTAGACAGAAATGCCCGGCCGGAACTTTCGATATTTTGACGTTTCAGTCATTTTTTTTATTGAATATACAAATTAGCCAAAAGGCAGAATTGGATTTTGGTTAATTGCCATATGGTAAAAGAAGTGGTGTTCATGTATGATTAGGTCAGTAAATGAAACAGACAGCAGCCAGGGGCCGCGGGTCTGGGAAGAAGAACAAACACATATTTTTATTCAAAATTAGGAGGATTAAGCGATGGCAAGTTTATCATTAAAGAACATCACAAAGAAATATCCGAACGGATTCGAAGCAGTAAAGGATTTCAATCTGGAAATCGCAGACAGAGAGTTTGTTATTTTCGTAGGACCTTCCGGATGTGGTAAGTCCACAACCCTTCGTATGATCGCTGGTCTGGAAGATATTTCCTCCGGTGAACTTTACATCGATGGCAAATTAATGAACGACGTTGAGCCGAAGGACAGAGATATCGCAATGGTATTCCAGAACTACGCTCTGTATCCGCATATGACCGTATACGATAACATGGCATTCGGTCTGAAACTGAGAAAGACACCAAAGGACGAGATCGACAAGCTGGTTCACGAAGCAGCAAGAATCCTTGACCTTGAGCATTTATTAGACAGAAAGCCGAAGGCATTATCCGGTGGACAGAGACAGCGTGTTGCTATGGGACGTGCTATCGTACGTAATCCTAAAGTCTTCTTAATGGACGAACCGTTATCCAACCTGGATGCTAAGCTGAGAGGCCAGATGCGTATTGAGATCTCCAAGTTACATCAGAGACTGCAGGCAACTATCATCTACGTTACACATGACCAGACAGAGGCTATGACACTTGGTACCAGAATCGTAGTTATGAAGGACGGTGTTGTTCAGCAGGTTGATTCTCCGCAGAACTTATACGACAAGCCAGGCAACAAGTTCGTTGCCGGATTCATCGGAGCTCCTCAGATGAACTTAATCGAAGCTACCGTTGCTAAGAGCGGAAGCGACGTTACTCTTACATTCGGCGGACACACCATCGCACTTCCGGAAGGAAAAGCGAAGAAGTTAGAGGGTGCCGGCTATGTTGGAAAGACTGTTGTTTTAGGTATCCGTCCGGAAGATTTACATGATGAGGAAGCATTCCTTGCATCTTCCCCGAACAGCATCATCGATGCAACCATCAGAGTTTACGAGCTGTTAGGTGCTGAAGTTTACTTATACTTCGATGTTGATGACGCTAACTTTACAGCCAGAGTAAATCCTCGTACAACCGCAAGACCTGGCGATACTGTAAAGCTTGCTCTTGACTTAACAAAGATCCATGTATTCGATAAGGATACAGAACTGGTAATCTTAAACTAAATTTTATGAAAATTTAAGCAGGCGAGTGCTATACTCGCTTGCTTTTTTTTAGTTTTTGCATTAATATAGAATAAGGGAAAATTTACGATAAGGAGAGTGTGCCATGATTTCGAATCAAATACTTCAAACGACGATTGAAGGATTAAAAGGAATTACGAGAATTGATTTATGCATATGTGATACGGAAGGAAAGGTATTGGCAACAACATTTCCTGATGCAGAAGATTATGAGAGTTCTATCCTGGCATTTGTGGATTCTCCGGCTGACAGCCAGGTAATTCAGGGATACCAGTTTTTCAAGGTTTTTGATGAGCACCGGTTAGAATATATTCTTCTTGCCAAGGGAGGCAGTGACGACGTATACATGGTCGGCAAGCTTGCCGCCTTCCAGATTCAGAGTCTTCTGGTTGCTTACAAGGAGCGTTTTGATAAGGATAACTTTATTAAGAATCTGCTTCTGGACAATCTGCTTTTAGTGGATATCTACAACCGCGCCAAGAAGCTTCACATTGAGACAAACATCAAGCGTGTCGTATTCATCATTGAGACACAGCATGAGAAGGATGTCAACGCATTAGAGACAGTCCGCAATTTATTTGCTGCCAAAACGAAGGATTTTGTTACCGCGGTGGATGAGAAGAACATCATCCTGGTGAAGGAAGTCCGGGACGGCGAGACATACGAGGAACTGGAGAAGACGGCAAATACCATTCTGGACATGCTGAACACAGAAGCCATGACTCAGGTTCACGTGGCCTTCGGTACGATCGTCGGTGAGATCAAGGAAGTATCCCGTTCCTACAAGGAAGCCAAGATGGCGATGGATGTAGGCAAGATCTTCTACAGCAACAAGAATGTAGTTGCATACAGCAAGCTGGGCATCGGACGACTGATCTATCAGCTTCCGCTTCCGCTGTGCCGTATGTTCATCAAGGAAATCTTTGACGGCAAATCTCCTGACGAGTTTGACGAGGAGACGCTTACCACGATCAACAAGTTCTTTGAGAACAGCTTAAATGTTTCTGAGACATCGAGACAGCTCTATATTCACAGAAATACGCTGGTATACAGACTGGATAAGCTGCAGAAGAGCACAGGGCTTGATCTGAGGGTATTTGAGGATGCGATCACATTCAAGATTGCGCTTATGGTTGTGAAGTATATGAAATATATGGAGAACCAGGACTACTAAAGAGAAAAAGCAGCGCGGCTGTGTGCGCAGCTTAAGCATTGGGGGAAGAGACAGGAAAGAATCTGCGCTGTGCAGGCACAAAATCAGATTCTTTCCTGGCTCTTTTCGTAGAGCGAAGCGGAGCATGGCCGGTACTGCAAAGGAGCGGAACGAGATAAAGGAATGAAACAAGACTTCAGAGGAAAAAGATGATCGAACTGTGGAATGTAAATAAAACATACGAAACCGGAAACAAGGCTTTGCGTAACATCAACATAACGGTTGAGGACGGAGAGTTCGTTTTCATCATTGGACGGAGCGGTTCTGGTAAATCAACGCTTTTAAAGCTTTTGTTAAAAGAGGTGGAACCGACCTCCGGCAAGATAATCGTGAACGATATGAACCTCGGGAAGATGCCCAGGCGCTACATTCCCAAGTACCGCAGGAGGCTGGGAATGATTTTCCAGGACTTCCGGCTGTTAAAGGACCGCAATGTATACGAGAATGTGGCATTTGCGCAGCGTGTCATCGGCGCTTCCGCCAGGAGCATCAGGGAATCGGTACCAACCATGCTGACAATGGTGGGACTTTCTTCAAAATACAAATTTTATCCGCAGCAGCTGTCAGGAGGCGAACAGCAGCGTGTTGCGATAGCCAGGGCACTGATTAACCGCCCGGAGATACTTTTAGCCGACGAGCCTACGGGCAATTTAGATGGCCATAACTCCATGGAAATCATGAAGCTGTTAGATGAGATCAACAGGAGAGGAACCACGGTAATCGTAGTCACCCACAGCCATGAAATCGTAGACCGCATGAAGAAACGGGTGATTACCATGGATCGCGGGACCATCGTGAGCGACGAGAAAAAGGGCGGATATACACATGAGGATTAGTACATTTTGGTATTGCCTGAAACAGGGCGTAAATAATATATGCAGAAATATTCTGTTTTCGCTTGCTTCGATCGCGACGATTTCTGCGTGTATTTTTTTGTTTTGCCTGTTCTTTTCCATCGTAGTGAACGTACAGTACGTGGTTAAGAATACGGAAAGCACGGTGGGAATCACCGTATTTTTTAATGAAGGTACAACGGATGAGACGATTGCCAAGTTCGGCGAGACGCTGAAAGCGAGACCGGAAGTGAAGGAGATTAAATTCACCTCGTCTGAGGAAGCCTGGGAAGAGATGAAGGTCGATTATTTCGGAGAGGATAAGATGGATCTGGCGGAAGGGTTCCGCGACGATAATCCGCTTGCCAATTCTTCTTCTTATGATATTTTCCTGAATGACTTAGAGAATCAGGAAGAATTTGTCACCTGGCTGAAGAGCCAGGATATCGTCAGAAGGGTGAACTATTCAAGCACCGCGGCGGAAGGCATCACCAGCATCAATAAGGTGATTGGCGTGCTGTCTGTAATGATAATCGGTGTACTTCTGGCAGTTGCCATATTCCTGATCAGCAATACGATCTCGGTTGCGGCTGCATTCCGCAAGCATGAGAATGAAATTATGAAATTAATCGGAGCTACGAATTATATGATTCGTGCGCCGTTCGTGGTAGAAGGCGTGCTTTTGGGAATCTTTGGAGCAGTGATTCCTCTCGCGGCCATCTTTTACCTGTACCGGAATGCGGTGGGATATGTGGTGGAGAAATTCAGCATCCTGTCCGGCCTGTTCCAGTTTCTGCCGGTGGAGCAGATCTTCCCGTATATGGCGGGAACTGCGATGGCACTGGGCGTTGGAATCGGATTTTTTGTAAGTTTCTTTACAATTCGTAAACATTTAAAGGTATAAGGGGAACTGTATATGAGATACAGAAAACGGATGGGAGCGGCCATAGTGACCGCAGTACTTACCGTATCCTGTATATTTCCTTCCTATGGTACAAAGACTGATATGGATGCGGCCAGAGAAAGCAAATCGAATCTGGAAAACGAAAAGAAAGAGATCGAGAAGACGCTTGAAAAACTGGAGGCGCTGAAATCTGACACCGTATCCTACGTGAATCAACTGGATGCAGAGCTGAATTCCTTAAATAAGCAGGTAACTGCTTTGAACTCCCGTGTTGCGGCGAAGGAAGCCGAGATCGCGCAGGCCGAAGCAGAACTGGCCGCTTCGAGGGAAACAGAGCGGCGTCAGTATGAAAGCATGAAGCTTAGAATCCAATATATGTATGAAAAGGGTGAGACCAGTTATTTAGACTTGTTGTTTAAGTCGGCCGATCTCACCCAGCTTTTTAATCGTGCGGAATATATCAGTCAGATTGCGGCATATGATAGAAAAATGCTGGATCAGTATGAAGCAGCCAGTGACGAGGTGGCTGCCAGAGAGGCGGACTTAAAGGCAGAGCATGAGGAACTGGTAATACTTAAGACTAATACGGAAGAAAAGCAGAAGGATGCCGAACGTCTGATGAATGAAAAGACGGCGGAACTGAATTCTTATAACAGTAAAATTGCAGCCAGCGCGGGAAGTCTCTCAGAACTGGAAAAAGACATCGCTGCACAGGAAGATAAAATAAAGGCTATTGAGGCTGAAATCAGGCGAAAAGAAGAGGAAGCGAAGAAGGCTGCGTTAGCGGCAGGGCAGAAGTATAATACGGTCAGTATTGGGAATATTAACTTCATATGGCCATGTCCCTCCAGCAGCAGGATCACCTCCTCGTTCGGAGACCGGGAATCTCCGACGGAAGGCGCGTCGTCCAGCCATCAGGGGGTCGATATCGGCGCATCTGCGGGCAGCAGCATCCTGGCGGCAGCTTCGGGTACCGTAACCATATCTACATACAGTTATTCTGCCGGCAACTACATCATGATTAATCATGGAGGAGGCGTCTCCACCGTATACATGCACTGCTCGGAACTACTCGTTTCTGCAGGGCAGGAGGTGACGCAGGGGCAGGTAATTGCTAAGGTGGGCTCTACAGGTTATTCTACCGGCCCCCACCTTCATTTTGGAATCCGGGTGAATGGAAGTTATGTGAATCCCATAAACTATGTAAGTCCATAACCCGAAAGACAAGGAGAATAACATTGGAAAACAAAAATAAATTTTGGAAAGGCGCCCTTGTCGGCGCACTTCTGACAGCTTTTGCAGGTTTGATCATCGTGGGCATGTCCCTTGGAATCTTTCTGATCGGGAGAACCGCGATTGACGGGCCGCAGCAGGCTGCTGAATCCAACCAGGCGGAAAATCAGAATGGATCGCTGGATGTAAACCGGATCACAAAGAAGATTACGACGCTGCAGCAGATTATAGACAAATACTACCTCTTCGATGAGGACACGACTCAGGTGGAGGACTGGATCTACAAGGGCATGATGTTCGGCTTAAATGATCCGTATACGACATACTATACGGCTGAGGAGTACCAGAAGCTGAATGAGGACACGGAAGGCGAGTATCATGGAATTGGCGTCATGATCAGCCAGAACAGAGGCACCGGTCTCATTACGGTGATCAAGGTGTTTAAGGATACTCCCGCCGCAGAAGCAGGCATGAGGCCGGGAGACATCCTCTATAAGGTCGGCGACATGGAAGTTACAGGAATGGATATGGACATTCTGGTAAAGGACTACATCAAGGGAAAGGACGGCTCCGAAGTGGAGCTCACCGTTTTCCGCCAGGATGAGGGCGAATACGTCGATTTGAAGATGGAACGCCGCAATGTAACGGTGCAGACCGTGGAATACCAGATGATGGAAGACAGTGTGGGATATATTGCGGTAAGCCAGTTTGATGTTGTGACGGCGGATCAGTTTAAAGCAGCGGTCGATGATCTGGAAAAACAGGGTATGAAGAAGCTTGTGGTTGATTTAAGAAATAACCCGGGCGGCGTACTGGGCACAGTGGTGGATATGCTGGATTATATTCTGCCGGACGATTTAACCATCGAGGGAGATAAGGATCTGGTGCGCACCAATCCGGAAGCGACGCTTCTGGTGTATATGGCCGATAAGAACGGCAAGGGAGAGCAGGAATACGCATCTGACGGTCATTCTCTCGATATTCCCATGGCTGTTCTGGTCAACGGAGAGTCCGCCAGTGCCTCTGAGGTATTTACCGGAGCCATGAAGGATTACGGCAGGGCGACGATTGTGGGAACGAAAACATTTGGCAAGGGAATCGTTCAGAACCTGATCCCTCTGGACAATGGGACTGCCATCAAAATGACTACGGCTCATTATTATACACCGTCAGGCTTTGATTTGCACGGTAAGGGAATTGAACCGGATGTGGAAGTGGAACTGAAGGAAGAACTGAGGAATCAGATTACAGTAGATGTAAAGGAAGATAACCAGATTGAAGCGGCGCTGAAAGCGCTGAATCAATAATGAGTGCGGCCCGGCGTGAATACGCCGGGCCGCATGTGCATGTTAAATCAGATAACGAAACAGCTGAAAGAGGCGGGAGGTGACGGCAAAGATCACCTTCTTCTTGGAAGGTACCGGAATTACCGGAACCTCAGGATCTGTGACGTAGGTGCCATCCTTTTGAACTGCCAGGGAATCGTCTTCCAGCGTGTCGATACACGCTTTGAGCTGGCGGTTGAATTCTTCGCCGTCGATGACCAGCATGGTCTCGGTATCCACATAGGTGCTTCTCATATCCAGGTTATAGGATCCAACGATGGAGAGGCGGTCGTCGATCAGGATCGATTTTCCGTGGGAAGAGTGATCTCCAAAGTATTCGCGAAGGGAAACGCCTGTGTCCAGGATTTTCCCCCTGTTCCTTGTATAATCGGAGGAGGCCATAAAATTATCGCCTACAGATGTGGCATTTAAAAGCATGGTAACCTCCGGAACATGATCTGCGGCTTCCTTCATGCCCTCATACATATCTTTGCTGAAAACGGCGTATGGCGTATGAATATAAGCCTGCTTTTCTGCATGTGCCATCAGGTACTGGACCTGATACCAGACCCAGGGCTCTTTGGCGAGGATATGGGTAGGGTTGGAGATCAGGGTGGCCTTGTTGATCGCTACGGTTTCCGGAATGTAGTCATGGCCGGACCGTGTGAGCTCCGGCATGGCTTCTTTCAGGGAGTGGTAATATTCCGCCAGTTCCGTCCTTGCAGCGGGCAGCTTCTTCTTCATGGAGGCGGAGGGGGAATCAAATACGGTTTTACAGTATTTGATTCCCCCTCCGCCTCGAAATACGCGTCGGCTTCTGACAGAACACTGGAGGGCCATGCCTCCTCCTGTCCGTGCTTCGTATTATAAATAAGTACGTCGCGGTCATAGCTTAAGTTGCGTAAGTTATACTCGCCCAGAAAGTAGTCGAAGGTATTGCGGCCGCCCAGCAGCAGGAGTTTATCGTCTACTAGCAGATATTTGTCATGCATGCGCCCGTTGATGGTCCAGGGCTTCAGCGGATTGGGAATATTGTAGAATTTTATCTCTATGTTTGGATTGGTTCCCGCTGCATAGAAGATTGGATTACCCTCCATATGAAGGGTACCGTACAGTCCGTCCACCAGAATCTGGACTTTTACCCCGCGGTCCGCAGCCTCCAGCAGGGAAGAGAAGATATCCCGGCAGCTGGAACCATCCCGGATGTCAAAGGTAGAGAGTACGATGCGGTTCTCAGCCTGATGAATCATCTGAACGCGGCTCTCCAGGGCATCCATACTGGTTTCTACGACACGTGCCCGGTCTGCACTCTTGGTCTCTGAATAGAAAGAGGCCGGTTTAAAATTGTTTTTAAATGCTTCTCCCGTTTTCTTTGTATGTACGAAGGGAAGCAGTGCGCCTGCCGCCAGATAAATCAGATAAAGCAGCAGAACCCATTTTAAGATGACGAAAATACGCCGTTTCATATCATATCAATCCTTAGATACCGTTATTTAATTCTGCAGTTTAATCCTGCAGCTTAGCCTTGCAGGTTTGAAGGGCGGCGACGAAGGCGCGGCAGGCGTCTTCTTTCGTGGCCCAGGAGGTTACGAGACGGATCGCACTGGATCCGTTGGTACCACGCTCCTGAATCGAAAAGAGAAAGTCATTGCTTAAAGTGTCAATGACCGCGTCCGGAAGAATCGGGAACAGCTGGTTGGTCATGGAGTCTGAAAGGAAGGAGTAGCCGCACTCCTCGATCCCTTTTCTTAAGATGGCTGCCATCTCGTTGGAATGTGCCGCCATATCGTAGAATAAATGGTTCTGAAACAGCTCTTCAAACTGGATTCCCAGAAGCCATCCCTTTGCCATCATGGCGCCGCGCTGCTTGATCATAAAGCGGTAATCCGGTTTTAATTCATCTCTGCAGATGATGAGTGCCTCTCCGAACAGGGCGCCGGCCTTCGTGCCGCCGATGTAAAAGACATCCACTAACTCCGCGATATCACGAAGGGTTACATCGTTGACCGGACTCGTGAGCGCGGCTCCCATGCGGGCTCCGTCCAGGAAAAGGAAGAGGTCTTTCTGACGGCAAATATGATGCAGGGCTTCTAAATCGGCCTTGGAATACTGGGTACCGATCTCCGTGGAATTGGAGATATAGACCATTTTAGGCTGAACCATGTGCTCATCAGTATGAGCCTCCAGAGCCTTTAAAATATCCGCAGGCGTCAACTTTCCGTCTTTGGATGGCATGGCCAGAACTTTGTGGCCGGTGGCCTCTATGGCTCCTGTTTCGTGGACATTGATATGCCCCTTATCTGTAGCGATAACAGCCTGCCATGGACGAAGCGCAGCCGCGATGGTGATTAAATTTGTCTGGGTTCCGCCGGTGATAAAATGGACATCCACGTCGCTTCGTCCAATCTCTTCTTTTATTAACCGGCGTGCATTTTCACAGTGGGTATCGAGGCCGTATCCGCCGTTCTGCACTAAATTGCAGTTCATCATGGCTTCTAAAATCTTCGGATGAGCGCCTTCGCTGTAGTCATTGTTAAAACTGTACATAAACAGTCCTCCCTGTATCTGATAGTCTGAGACTAATCATATACCAAATGAGGCGGAATTGCAAGGTGAGAGAAGAAAAGTGAAGAGGGATGGCAGAGGCGGGATATTTACCGGGAGGTACAGGTGGTGTTATAATTTTTTCAGGATGTAAGAAGGAAGGATGCCAGAAAAGAAGGCATGATACCAGGAGGAAGAAGAATGGACAAACAGATGATCAGCAGTGCGGGAATGCTTTTTTTATATTTGGCCGGTGAAGTGAGTGAAGACGGCGCAATCGGTATTCATTGGACAGACAGCTATCAAAGACCGCTGGATTTTTATGAGAGAGTAAGGGAACTGAGGGCTGAAATTTCCGATAAAGTGGATTTGGAGATTTTCTGCGTTCTGGGACTGTCTGAAAAGGTGGATGGGATAGAAGCCTTCGTTGAAGGGCAAATCAAAGAGCGAGTTTTAGAAATTTGCGGGGAACCCGGGAGAGAAGGGAAAGGGATCCGGACGGATCGGCTGGAGGGGGATTTTAACAGACTGATACAGGAATATATTTTTCAGGAAAGGAACATGCTGTTTCCCAGAAACTGCCGCATGGATATGGAGGGCTTCGAGATGTATTGTCTCTGGGGAGGGACAGATCAGGAGGATGACAGACACCTGTGGATTGAAGAGACGGTGGCCGTGTGGAGGAATGTTGAGAAACCGTTTTTATTTGGAAAACAGATAATGGTACAGACCTTTGAATTGAGTGATCTGGAAGGAAGAAAGATTATCGGAGCACTTCATGATTCGGAGGAGGAAGGGTGGTATCTGCTCATCGAAGGCGGAATGAAGCTTTATCTGCATAAAGAAATACCATATCTCAGAGAGCGGATTGGAGTATCGGATGCAGGCCTGTTTACCGTGTCTGAGATAGACCGCATTACCAGCAACCCGGTGTATGCGTATGGCAAAGCCTTTCAGGCCCGGGAACTGTGTGAAGAGTGGCATAAAGTATTTTTCTTTGCAGCGGCGCTGACGGAGCAGGTGTGGGATGAAGATGCCTTTGTTCCTGTCTATGAAAGGTTCCTTGCATTTCTGGAGGAAAATATCAGTGATATCTGGGAGGCGGAAACGATTATTGAAAAGAAGATGTTTTGGAGTGTCCTGACCGGGCACGTCGATGAGATCAGGGGATATTTGAAGGGGGAGGAGGAAGTGGCGGTATCGAAAGATTTTCTCCTGCTTTTAAACAGCAGATATGCGTATCTGCCCTATTTGCATGAACTGATAAAGCCGGCGGGAGACAGGGCAGTGAAAAAGACAGCAGATTGTGAGAACCATGCATTTTCTTCAGAAAAAATGAGACAGATCATTGAACTGTCGGGAACGGGGGATTCTTTTCAAAAGGGGGTGCAGTGGGAAGCGGCAGCAGAGTATTTTATCAGCCATACGAAAGGCCTGAAGGTCAGCGGACGCCGTATACATGTGGGTCTCCAGGAGATTGATTTGAGTGTTGTAAACACGTCTCTGGACAGTAATTTATGGGAAATGGGAGCGTATTTTCTGACGGAATGCAAAAATTGGACGGATAAGGTGGGAATACCGGTAATTCGGGCACTGTCCTACAGTTCCAATATGAAGGGAAACAAAACGACGCTGTTGTTTGCGGCAAATGGGGTGACGAGGGACGGGAAGAGAGAGATTCTGAGAGCGGCGGTGAATCGGCAGTTTATCCTGTGTTTTACGAAACAGGACTTGCTGGAAGTGAAAAACGGGGAGGAGTGTTATGAACTTCTGGTTGGAAAATGGAGGGAGCTAAAGGAGAGGGTGGAACGGGAGATAATGGTGTAGGAGGAAAACGACGGCTGAGTTTATGAGGAAAAAGTGGAAAAATCAAGAAGAACAAATGTTCGTGATATGCCTATACTTTTTGCAGGGGATGTGGTATAATTTTATCGGATTACCAGGTAGCCAATTGAAGGAATATGATGCGGCTTGATTCGGAAACTTTACATGGATATCGGGACCGGCACATGGCATATCGTGCCGGACATCCCTGGAAAAATTTAAGCGATGAGCAGTATCTTGAAAGGATTGGGGCAGCAGCTTACTCAGAGAAAGATGGCCAAGCTGCATCCGACAGCGGCCGGCCTGTTGATGTTGGGAGCGGAATATCATATAGCTCGCGAATTCCCGGAGTATTTTTTAGACTATAGAGAAGTTTTAGATCCAACAATAAGATGGACAGACAGACTGCATTCCAGTTCAGGAGACTGGTCAGGAAATTTGTTTGATTTTTATTTTAGAGTTTACAATAAACTGATTAAAGATATAAAAATACCTTTCAAATTGGAGGGTGGGAATCGTATTGATGATACGCCGGTGCATAAAGTACTGAGGGAGGCGCTTGCTAACTGTCTGGTAAATGTAGATTTTTATGTGGGACGTGGGATTGTTGTTAGGAAAAATCAAGAATCTATTGTAATTGAAAATCCTGGGTATGTAAGGATTGAAAAACGACAGATGTTAAAAGGTGGAATTTCTGATCCACGAAATAAGGCATTGATGAAGATGTTTAATATGATTGGAATCGGTGAGCGTGCGGGAAGCGGTGTTCCATACATTTTTTCTGTTTAAGAACAGGAAGGGTGGAAAGAGCCTGAGATAGAGGAGCAGTATGGACCGGATCGAACAGTTCTGATATTATTGCTGACTAAAAAAACGGCGATAAAAAACGGTGATAAGAAGTCTGTATCTAAAAAACAGACAGACAATTAGAGAAAATCGTGCTTATGATGGAACCGGGTAAAGAATATAAAACTACCGAAATTGCAGGATGGGTTGATTTAAAATCATCCAGAATGCGTGAACTGTTGAAAGTGCTTACGGAGAATGGAGAAGTAGAGGCAATAGGAAATAATCGGGAGAGGACCTATAAAAGGATGCAGTTAGAGCAAAGCAGTAAGGATAGTCGCTGCGTGTAGCGCCCATTAGGGAGTCAAAGTAAAAAATACTTTTTATTGGGACACCAAGGAGGTAAAAACACATTATGGAGTTCAAATTACACAGTGAATATCAGCCCACCGGCGATCAGCCTCAGGCCATTGAAGCCCTGGTAAAAGGTTTCAAAGAAGCCAACGCTAATCATCGCCCACAACAAAAACCTCGCCGCCCAGCTCTATTCCGAGTTTAAGGAGTTCTTCCCGGAGAACGTGGTGGAGTATTTTGTGGACTATATGGACTGTATGAACGTGGTAAGACCAGGTGGACTGGATAGATTTAGTGACCCTCATTTGTAAAGAACAAGTTTTGAACATATATTCGCCACAAGTGTGCAATGTATTCAAATTGGAGTGGTTAAAATGAATAAAAAATAAGAGTTTAGTTTGAAAGATTATGATGTATAATCTCTATAGAGATAGGTAAGCAGAAGGGTAGACAGTATGCGATCAAAATCAATTGAAAACAGTGTATTGGTATGAATGAGAGGGGACTATATGGCAATACCAACAAACATAAAGACATTATTATCAGGAAATGTTGTTGAGTGGGCAAGGATTGAATTTAAGGAAACTTGGGATGCAGAAGCTTCCTTGAAATCAGTATGTGCTTTTGCAAATGATCTGGATAACTGGGGCGGGGGATATATTGTAATTGGCGTTGAGGAACATGAGGGACGACCCGTTTATCCTCTTAAAGGTGTTCCTGTGAGTAAAATTGATGCTTATCAAAAGAGTATTTTGTCTAAATGTAAGTTGATTAGGCCTGCATACATGCCAATAGTGGAAGTCGTAGATTATGAAAAGAAGAAATTTATTGTTCTTTGGTGCCCAGGTGGAGATAGCAGACCATATTCTGCTCCAAAAACGATGAAAAAAGATAATAAAGAACGTATTAACTACATTCGAAAAATGTCCAGCACGGTAGAACCATCGGATGATGAAGAAAAGGATTTGTTTAATTTAGCAAATCGAATACCATTTGATGATCGTGTAAACCATCAGGCAGAGATGTCAGATTTAAATATTACACTCATTCAAAACTATTTAAAGGAAGTTAAAAGTTCGTTATATGAGAAGTCTAAAACGGGGGATTTTGTCGAAATATGCAGTGATATGAATATTATCAGCAATCTTCCGGAATATACAAAGCCGAAGAATGTAGGATTGATGTTTTTTAGCATGGAGCCTGACCGATTTTTTCCATACACACAGATAGATGTTGTTCAATTTCCGGAGGGCTTAGGTGGCGATAATATTATTGAACAGACTTTTAAAGGACCAATCCAACAACAGTTAAGAGATGCGTTACAGTATATTAGAAATACGATTATTACTGAAAAAGTTGTAAAACATCCAGAATGTGCCGAAGCAGACCGCTTTTTTAATTATCCATTTGCGGCGGTTGAGGAAGCATTATCAAATGCAGTGTACCATCGTGCTTATGATGAAAGAGAGCCAATTGAAGTTCGGGTGGAGCATGACCGGATAGAGATATTAAGTTTTCCGGGGCCGGATCGTTCTGTAACAATGGAAGGACTGAAATCTTACCGTGTATCCAATCGTCGGTACCGAAACCGCAGAATAGGGGACTTTTTGAAGGAGCTGCATTTGACTGAGGGAAGAAATACAGGATTTAAGAAAATTCTTGATGCATTGGAAACAAATGGATCGCCAAAGCCGGAGTTTGAAACGGATGAAGCACACAGCTATTTTATTACAAGATTATTTGTGCATGAAGGATTTCTGGAAGAAAACCATGGGGCTGAAAATGCATCAACCCCAAATTCAACCCCATCAACCCCAAATTCAACCCCAATAGTTTCACCGCATGAGGGACTGAGAGGATTGTCATTAAGAGAACAGATACTGGTGCTTATAAAGAAAAATCCTTCTATTTCCAAAAAAGAAATGATAGGAATATTGGGAGTTTCGATGTATACGCTGAAGAAGGAAATAGCTGTAATGAGGGAAGAACATGTAGCTGAATTTATTGGATTTAGTAGGAGTGGTAAGTGGGTTGTGCATTAGTTGTATTGATGGGGAATCCTATATTAGCTTAAAAGTTATAATGATTATTTCGTTAAGGTTACATGTGGTGTATATTTTAAAGGTGTAAATAGTGAATAACAATTCGCTACACGCGTGTAGCGAATTCAAGTGGAGGTCTTATGAATGAAAAAAGGAATTGGTAAAGCAAGATGGTGACAATCTTCTAGTCATTCCTATTCACTTGTAGGATGATAAATCTTGCTATTTTAGTGGCTGCCATATATATGAATTTGGAAGTACGTCCATTAGGCAGCTGCTCGAATACCTGATTTCAAAGATTTTACGAATTTCTGCCTAACAGACGTACTTTTTATTGGGTCACCAAGGAGGTAAAAACACATTATGGAGTTCAAATTACACAGTGAATATCAGCCCACCGGCGACCAGCCGCAGGCGATCGAAGCTCTTGTAAAAGGCTTCAAAGAAGGCAGCCAATTCGAGACTTTACTAGGCGTCACAGGCTCCGGCAAGACCTTCACCATGGCCAACGTAATCCAGCAATTACAGAAGCCCACCCTCATCATCGCCCACAACAAAACTCTCGCCGCCCAGCTCTATTCCGAGTTTAAGGAGTTCTTCCCGGAGAACGCGGTGGAGTATTTTGTTTCGTACTACGAAAAACAAAACAAACCACTACTGATTGATTATGATTGGTGATAAATATACTATATATTGTGTTCTGCGTGGAGCGTATGGACGAGATAATGCCATATGGGCAGTATGGATTGGTGACCTTCATTCGTAAAGGAGCGGTTCGAAGTTACTCAATACGTAGTGGAGAAGTAAGTTGAATATACCAGAAATTAAGTATTATCATAACAGAATAAATTGTTGATTTGAAAAAGATGTTTCCACATGTGGAGATGTCTTTTTATTTTATTCAAAGAAAAGGAGATGCACATACGATGCGGATATAAAGATAGGTTGTATTAAGTAGTGACATAATAAAGAAATATTTAGAAATGCCCTTGAATGGATGAAGACTCATATTTTAGAGTTATTATAGCAGATATTCTATTTCAGAAAGCGAGCAGAGAATTTGATACTTATGTTTTATTTTATTAAAAGAAAGGAGATATACCGATGAGAGAGGGTATGGCTAATGTGATTTTTAAGAGTGCGGCCCATAGGGACTTTTTTGAAAGATATTTGTCTCAATGCAGGTACCAAGATGCCTACCATGCCGCATTAATCTATTGTCTGGGAATCAGCGAGGATACAAGACGTAATGCAGCCAGGATTTATGATTTTAAATCTGGTTGCGTTAAAACAGAATGCCTGCATGAGGGGTGGCAGACTTCTGGCAGCCAGCACATTATAAGAATGGCATATAATCTCTACTGCAACGGTACTCCCAGCGTATCTGATTGTGAGAACTCAGACGATCAGTTATCTGAATGCAGAAAATATACGGTCGAAGATTTATTTTGTTGTGGCTATGCACCGTATTTTTGGCAGGCAGTGAAACTCAGATATCCGGAGTATTGTGGCTGTGCATGATGTGTTGCAGATTCTATAGAGAACAAAAGGAGAATATCATGAACAAAATAATAGCGATAGCAAATCAAAAAGGTGGAGTCGGCAAAACGACTACATGCGTAAATTTAGGCATTGGATTGGTGAGAAAGGGGAAAAAGGTTCTTTTAATCGATGCAGATGCACAGGGAAATTTGGCAGCCTGTTTAGGAATTGGTGAGCCGGACAACCTGGAGGTAACACTGGTAAATATTTTGGCGAAGGTGGTGAATGATGAACCTCTGGATGTGACAGAGGGAATTCTTCACCATGAGGAGGGTGTGGATTTTCTTCCTGCAAATATAGAACTTGCCGGACTTGAAACAACGCTGGTGAACGTTATGAGCAGGGAGACGGTCCTTCGTCAGTATGTAGACGAGATAAAGGACCGATATGATTACATATTGATTGACTGCATGCCATCTTTAGGAATGATGACAATTAATTCTCTTGTTGCGGCCGGCAGTGTTCTGATACCGGTAGAAGCGGCCTATCTGCCTACAAAGGGGTTACAGCAGCTTATAAAAACGATTGGCCGGGTCCACCGGCAGCTGAACCCGGAACTTGGAATTGAAGGAATATTGCTGACAAAGGTAGACCGACGGACCAACTTTGCAAGAGATATTTCAGACAAGCTGAGAATGGCATATGGCGGTCAAATTCATATCTTTGAAAACTGTATTCCATTGTCGGTAAGAGCAGTAGAGACAAGTGCGGAAGGGAAAAGTATTTTTTTGCATGATCCAAAGGGGATTGTTGCTGATGGATATGCAGCTCTGACGGAGGAGGTGCTTGCTTATGGGAAGCCGCAGTGCGAATAAGGTGAAATTCACCTCTTATAATGACTTGTTTGGTAACGAATCAATAGAACAAAGCGCTGAAGGCCAGGTCATACATCTATCTCTTGATATCCTTCATTCCTTCAAAAATCATCCGTTTCGCGTCCTTGATGATGAAAAGATGATGGAAACCGTTGATAGTGTGAGAAAATACGGGGTTCTGATTCCTGGAGTTGTCCGAAAAGATAAGCAGGGAGGATATGAAATAGTTGCAGGCCATAGAAGAAAGCGGGCCTGTGAACTGGCTGGATATCAGGATATGCCTGTTATAGTCCGGGACTTGAATGATGATGAAGCCACTATCATTATGGTTGATTCCAATATTCAGAGAGAAGATCTCCTGCCATCAGAAAAAGCAAAGGCTTATCGGATGAAAATGGAGGCATTAAGCCATCAGGGAGTCAAAGGAGAAGAGTATACCGCTGATTTAATAGGTAAAGGCGCGAAGAAAACAGGAAGAACAGTGCAACGGTATGTGCGCCTGACTTATTTGTTGCCAGAACTTTTAGAATATGTGGACTTGAAAAAACTCTTGCTGATACCCGCAGAAAAGTTATCATTTATTACTGCTGAAGAACAGGGGTGGGTACTGGGAGTAATTTTAGATAAACGTCTTTTTCCTAATGAGATACAGGCAGAGGCCTTAAAGGATGAAAGCAAAGCAGGGACTTTAAATAAAAAAAGAGTGACAGAAATATTGATTTCGGACTCTAAGATGCCCAGTATGCCGAAGATTACATTATCCCCTAAGAAACTAAGGGATTATTTTCCGAAGGAATATACAAAAGGGCAGATTGAAGCTGTAATATATGACTTACTGGAGTCTTGGAGGGATAGTCACAAAGTCGGTTAATCTAATACATGGAGACTTTGCGAAAGAATGTCATAAAGTCACTTATCTGCACTTTGCGAAAGAATGTCGCAAAGTGGCCAGCCATTAGAATTATTCTCCAAAGCAAATATATTTACCAAAATGTAGAAGATATAAAGGAGGATAAATATAATGGGTAAAAGTGGAGTTATAACGATTGAAAGTAAAGATAATCAGGTATATCATGATGTTGCTGTATTATTTAAAATTTATCGTTCTGTTTCCTGGCGAATGCAAGTGCAGATTGGACAAGTGAAACATCGGTTTCAAAAAGAGTATGGGACGGATGTGGATCAATTTTTAGAGTCAATATATCAGGCTGGCATGGATATAAATGATGATGAAGCAAATATTAAATCCAGAGTGGAAGCAATCAACAGTTCCAACAAATTTTTAAAATTGATTGATGAGGCTGTAGAGCTTATGAGAAAATACCATCCGCAGGGAGAACGATATTATTGGATTCTATATTATACTTATATGTCTGCCTATCAGCCAAACAATATAACAGAGATTATAAATAAGTTGGAACCGCATTTGTCTCAGAATGTGCGTATAAATCGAAGTACCTACTTTCGGTGGAGAGAAAGTGCTCTAAAAGCCGTGGAAGGTATTCTGTGGGGTTACGAGATGGAAAGCCGAATGCTATTAGAACATTATCGTGATACATGGGTAATAGACGTGTAATATCCTTTTTAATATGTTTATAGGAGAGGTGAGTTAAGTTGTTTGAGAATAGGGACACATGTAGAAAGATTATACAAGAAAAAAGTTTATTATCAATATTTGATATGATTGCGCAGGAAGAAGAGATGATGCTCAGTGAGAGAGCTAGAGGGACGATTAATTTGCAAAACAATGTTACAAAGCAGTTATCAAGTGGGGAGGTTTTAGATAAAAAATAAAAACGCACCATATATTGTGATTAAATATTGACACATACAATATGTAGTGATAAAATGATGGTGTATTGATTTATGTAGTACTTGAATAAGTAACACATAAAAGTTTGTTCTTTCTGCATTGAAGGAAGCAATCAGAGCATCAGTTTGTTCTGGGTGTTTTAAATTTATTAAGCTATAGAATGGCGCTCATTTTTAGAAAAATGTAGCGTCTTTTTTTGTGCAGAAAAAAGCAACAATACAGAAGGAGGATAGCGATTAGGAATCAGAGCTTAATTCAAAGGAGGAATCAAATGAAACGTGACAAATTTAAGAAAATGAAACTTGATATCCAGACACTTGAACCAGTGAGCCATCCAGATAACTGTGTTTTACTACTAAGCGAAGTTAAGATGGAAAATCCAGAACCAATGGAATTGTCAATCGGTCAGGCAATGCAGAAAAAAAGCTGGATGCCTGACGGAACAATATTAGTTGGACTGGAGGCCAAAGGTATCAGGACAGAAGATGAGAAACTGAGGAATTTAGGCACCAGCAAGCAGGCGGAGATTCTGGATTATAATTTTTTTCGTTCCAGGTTGCCAAAAACAGTGATTACGGAAGTGAAAGCAGAACTATTAGACTTCCGCTTAAGAAAGACTATCCCCTTTTCAGTTAAAAAGCTGGAATTTGCTTTTGGTAACGGAAAAAAGGTGGATTATACTGACAAGGTGAGTGTATTATCGTTGGATCAGTTAGCCAGTTGAGAAGGAGGCTGCTATGATGAAGAATAATTTGCAGGCAAAAAGAATCGTGATAACCGCAGGAGACGTACAGTTACCAATTAAAGTGGGTGAAGAAGTATGCTATCGATATGATGGTCATCTAATGTGGACGGATAGGGTACATCGCATTCTGGAGGTTGCGGCGGATTATGTACGGATTGAGACTACCTCCTACTACTATACAATCGAAAGAAATGGCAGAGATTGTGGGCAGTTAAAAGGTGCGGCTTAAGCAAGATCAAAAAAGAGATAAGAAAGGGACTATATTGGGACCGAACATGCATTGACTTGAGATTTCAAAGTTTTTATAATGATATCATCAGTTTTTATGCATGGGAATATTTCCGTGGAGAGCCATAAAAATTGTAAAATATGCAGAGAAGGCAATCATCATTGTGATGGTTGCTTTTTTTGTACCAAAAAAGGAGTGATTAATTTGAGCAAGGACAGACAGGCGGGGGTTCTGGTGTTTAATCAAAAAAAGCATATAAACATACCGGCGCTTACAGGACAGTTTTATGTAGTCAGCATGATAGTGCTTTTTAGGTGTCAGACTGCCTATGCAGATATTTTTGATACAGCTAAATCCGCCATGCAGCAAGTGTATACAGATGTTGCTGGAATTGCAACGGTAGGTGCAGTTGTGTGTGCGGCAGTATGTCTCTTTCTTATGAATTTTTCAAAGTCAGGAAAAACCGTGGATGAATCACGTGCCTGGCTAAAGCGTATTATTATCTGTTGGGCCGCCCTAATGACTCTTGGCGGTATTGTAACCTATATGGAAAGTATTATTCCAAAGAGTATGTTTTCTGCGTAACTATATGGAGTGTATAAAAAAGGCTGGTGCTCTCCCAGCAAGGAGGTGTGTAAAATCCTGTAACGGGATAATAAAATGGGCTGGCTGTTAGAATTATTATTTGAAAGTATTAAAGAAATGTGTTCCCAATTTATCATAGATATGATGGATGTCGCAAGCAGTATGTTTACGGAAATTTTATCCTGTAATTTAAATCTGTTTGAAGAATTGTTTGGCGTTGCCGGTAATTTGTACCGGGATGGCATTATGCCGATTGCGGTTATGATTCTTCTTATGATTTTGGTCTGGCAGTTATTTAAGGGAATATTCAGCAAGATAACAACCTCATCGGAGGAGCCAATTGAACTCATACTTCGGTCGGCCATCAGCCTTTTCATGATTGTCTACGCAAAAGATATTGTCAATTATATTCTGAATATTGTAGGAACTCCTTACCAGTGGGTAGCGGGAAGCGCAATCACAGTTAATTCTTTTTCAGCATACGTGACAGCAGCGGAGGCAGTGGTATCTGTATTGGGCATCGATATAATCAGCATTCAGATGCTTTTGTTAATCATGCATTTTGTTGTAGCTTGGAACTATTTTAAAATGCTTTTTATTTTGGCGGAACGGTATGTCCTGCTGGGAATCTTTTCTTATACCGCACCATTGGCATTTGCAGCCGGCGGTTCAAAATCCACAAATAATATTACCACCACATGGGTGAGGATGTTTGGTGGACAGATATTGATTATCATACTGGACGCGTGGTGTCTGAAGATGTTCCTTTCGGGCTATGGTAACTTAATGTCCAGCAGTTATGGATTTACGAAGTTTTTTGCGGCAACCATGTGTCTGATTGGATTTTGTAAGATAACCGCGAAGCTTGATAGTTATATGGCTTCTCTGGGAGTGAATCTGGGCAGAATCGGAGGCGGCCTTAGTGGTATGGGCGCACTTCTTATGGCAGGCCGGCTGCTTCATATGGGAGGCAGCGGTGGCAGAATCGGAGGCGGAAGCCAGGAAAAGGGAACTTCCCCCATGGGATTCAGCACAGGAAAACCAATTCCAATGGGAAGTGGTTCTCCGGACTTTGGAATAGCTGGTATGTCCGGTATGCAGAATAGTTCCAATATTGGCGGCGTGAGTGGTGGAGTAAATGCCGATGAAAACCCAGAACTAGGGGAGGACATTGACTGGCATGGGGCTGAAAATAATTTTGACAGTGGAATGCCTGGTACTGAGAGTGCAAATGCCCCCTTTGGAATGCCGGATGAATCAGATTTTGATGCACAAGAAGGCTCCTTTGACGGGATGGAGAGTAGGGAAGGTATGGATTACCCTGGCTTTAATTATGATGAGGATGTACCTATGGATAGTTCTTATGATGAGGCAGGGGAAATTCCCGGAATGGGATATGGAAAAGATGGGCCGTTTGGAGCCTCCCTTGATGAGCCTGAAGAAGCGTTTGGAACTGAAATCGGAATGGACGAAGGCAATATTTCTGGCTTTGTAGGAGCAGAACCGGGTGGCGGTATGGAGGTATCAGGAGAGACTGGTGGAATTACCGGAATGCAGGATGGCGGGCAGGAAGCAGAACCAGGTGCAGGAATGGCAGACACTGGTATTCTTTCATATGATAGTGAGTCCGCACAGGTAAAAGAACATGCAGGAACATTGCCTGGTGGAGCAGAAGCCATGGCTGCAGATTATGCAGGTGGTTTGGATAGCCCGGCCTCTTCTGTACATTCTGGTCTGCCGGGAACCAGTACGGCAGGAGCCGGCATATTGGATACTGATACCGCAATAAACGAAATGGCAGGTGGTGGCGCCATGGACGAAGGTCAGCCCCATAGCATGGGAATGGATGGCAGTGTTTCCAATGGTGTTGGTGCTGTCTCAGGCGCTGAAAGTATGCAAGAGGTCAAAGGTGTATCCCAGGGCGGAATGGAGAGCGGTACAGTTATGGAAACTGGTACCGGAACTTATGGTCAATCCGGAAAGGGCAGTTCTGATGAAAATTATGGTTCTTATCTTGCGGAGCGTGATGGAGAACGGGATATGCGTTATGATGCCAGTCGGTTTGAAAAACCACAGGGAGCCTATCAGACGATACATGAAGATGGAAAAACCTATTACGAACTTCCGGAAAAGGAACAAGCTCCAGCGGTTTTACCGGAAACAAAAGCGGTTTTGGAAAAGAACGGCATGATACGTCTGGAGAAAGTATACAAGGAAACTCCTCAAGAGAGAGGCGTACCGAAGCAAGCGTCGAAAAAGAAACCGGAGAACAAAAAGAATACCGGAAAGAGGTATGCGGACGGGAAAGGAGAAAAAAGATAACAAACAGCCGGTCTAAATGGGACCGGCTGTTTTATAGGAGAGAGAATGAACGAAGACCGGAGCAATGAGCCGCTTGACAAAGCGGCAGAAACGGCTGCCCGAATCGTTCGGGCAGCGGGGCAGACAGAAAAAATTGCCCATTCGATACAGGCGGTACATGCCGCCGCTGGGGCTGTCAGGGCTGGAGGTGCGGCCAGCGGTGCCACGGTGGGAACCGCGTTGGGGGGACCGCTTGGAACATTAGTCGGCGCTTTGCTTACAAGTAAAACCGTTTGGAAAGTAATAGGTTCTATCCTGCTTACAATCCTGCTTTTTGCATATCTGCTTGTAAATTCTGTCAGCCTTATTTTTATGTATCTCAGCTTTGCAGATGCGGATGCATATGTGTCCCAGGCTCGTACCGCAGAATGCAATAACATAAAAATACAAATAGATGCTCTTTTTGCCGCTGATTCGGCTTTTGAGTCAGAAATATATGGTTTGGTCGAGGCCCTAAGAGATAAGGCAGCAGAGGAAATCCGGGCTGACTATGATAATAACCAGAGTGGATATGATGGGTATGAGGTGGATGATGAATATGAGACAGTCCTGAAACCAAAATTGAGCCAGTATCTGGCCGTTCTGATGGAAGAAACCTGGAACGGGAAACAAATAGAAGGATTTAATGGGTACGGTACAGGGGGAGGGACAAGCAGTCTTACCAGTGCGTATGATGAATATTTTACGCTTGCGTCCGCCACTTATCAGGTGTCAGAAGTACTATTAAAGGCTATGGCAAAAGCAGAATCCGATTTTAATCCAAATTGTGTATCCAGTGCAGGTGCTATTGGAATCATGCAGCTTATGCCCGAAACGGCAGTGAACCTGGGAGTTACCAATCCCTACGATCCTAAACAGAATATTATGGGAGGAGCTAACTATATCTCACAGCAACTTGCAGCTTTTTCTGTTTATCCGAATGGGCTGGAATTGGCGATTGCTGCATATAACGCGGGGCCAGGCGCTGTGAAGAGAGCAGGGTATCAAATTCCCCAAAATGGAGAAACACCAGCCTATGTGCAAAAGGTTCTGGGATATATGGGAGAGGGTGGCGGAAACACGATACCGGGAATCACACAGACCGATTCGTCCATATCGAAAGTGCTCTTAAAATCCTTTATTGATGAAAAAGAGAGCGCCTTTTTTGATTGGGCAGAGACAGGAACACATACAGAAACCATTGGTTCCGGCGATGAGGAAGAAGAAATTGAAATTGTGGACTATTCTATTGTGGTAAAGTTGAATCCACATTTGTCTTCAACAGGAACCGGATATAGTTTCCGTTATGTGACGGACCCAAATAGCTTTAATAACGTGCTGAAGCTGTTCCAGTTAGTTCAAAATGGGAAGGACGGGGCACTGGATATACTGTTTAAGGCCGCAAGCTGGAAAAATTATATATTAGGTTTGGGAGCGTCAGGAGGTATTTATACCAGTACCATCGCTACCGGAGGGGATAAAATCTCCTATGAGACAGTGCCCGGTTGTGTGAGGGAGGTAGTGTATTACAACCAGGGGGAGGAACCCTGGGCCTCTCTTTCCTATGGGGGAAGCACAATACGCACTTCTGGCTGCGGCCCTACAGCGCTTGCTATTGTGATTTCGACACTGACAGGTGAACAGATAACGCCGGAGATGACAGCGCAATATGCAATGGACACCGGAGGATATGTTTCGGGGCGTGGAACCAGCCATGCATATCCGGCGAACGCGGCTCGGAACTGGGGACTGTCGGTGGAACGTGTGAGGCGGGAACAGATGAATCATGTTGTTGCGGAATTGAAGAATGGTAAGCTTGTGGTGGTAATTTGTGCGGAAAATACGATATCAGGAAGCAGCGGACACTTTATCGTATTAACCGGAGTGACCAGTGACGGAAACATAACAATTGCCGACCCTGGAAGCCGGGGGAGGACCGGAAACCTGTACAGCCCTTCCACAATTCGGTCATACGCCAGGGATTTAAGCGATGGCGGCATATGGATTATAGGAGAGTGAAGGAATGAAGCATAGATCAAAATGGAGTTTCTTTTCCAGTCTTGCGCTCAGCCTGATTCTTGGCATATCTGGAGTTTGCCATGCTGATAGTCTGGTGGGGGCAAAAGAAGAAACAATGTGGGGTGAAGAGTATACCGATACAGACACAGGGAAGGGAATGCTGGCTGTCCGGTGCCAGGTGTTTCAGGGGTTTCAGGGCGCAGTCACCATTCATTTTACTGGTTTGGCAGGAGGAAGGACATTTACTGTGTCACTTGATAAAGATGGTGATTATATAGCAAATCTTTCGCTGGCGGGGGAGCAGTACAAAGTAACAGGAGTCACGGCCATATCAGAATTACGGGAATATGACTGCCATGTAGAGCCGAATACTGTTTGTGTGGAAGCTGGCAGGATTTCTATCTGTAAGGTGTTTGTGAAACCGGGCAGTATCCAGAAATTTCCGGAAGAAACTGAAACGCAGATAACAGAGCAGGCTGAAAAACAAGAAATAGCAGAGAGGAAAAAACAGACAGAACAGATAAAGCCAGCCGTGGAGAAAGAGATGTTTAAAACAGAACCGGATTGGAGGAATATACCAGTTTTGGGTATTATTGGCACTGTATTAATCCTGAGCTGTGCCGGCAGCCTGTTTTATTTGAGAAAACGGGATAAATAGGAGGGTGACGAGTAATGAATGAGGATAACCGGATTGATATTTATACAATCCCGCCCAATTTTGCTGAGGAGGGGACAATTCTTTCCGGGCGGGTAAAAACCAGAAATGCATTCGAAACAGCACTGATTCTCGCGGTATTGGTACCAATTATTATGTCACTGAATGTTACGGGAAAGACAAAACTATACATCGGCATGATAGTCCTGGTGCCGGTTATAATCCTGGCTATCATGGGAGTTCAGGGAGAAAGTCTTTTGGCATTTATCGCAAGCTTTTTCAAATTTTTAAAGCGTCGCCGCAACCTGTCCGTACCGGATGAGAGATACCGCTTAGAACAGAGCCGGAAGAGAGAAAGGTCAGAGAAAGGAGGGACGATAAAGCATGAAAGAGGAAAAAAGCGAGAAAAACCAAAGAAAAGCCTGGAGGCGGGAACTACGGAGAGTCAGGAAAAAACTGAAACAGGAGCAAAAAAGAAGAAAACTAAAGCAAAAGGGAGAAAACGCTCCCCAAAAACAGACAAAGGAGAAAATCACAGCAGCAAAGCAGGAGGAGTTTTATGACCTGCCTTACACAAGAGCCTCTAAAGAAATTCCAATTGAATCAATCCGTGACGGAGTGATTCACACAACAGATGGACGGTATGTAAAAATCGTTGAGGTTCTGCCGATTAACTTCCTGCACCGGAGCGCCAGCGAACAGCGTAACATCATTTATTCTTACATAGGCTATTTAAAGATAGCGCCTCCTGAACTGCAGATAAAATCCATCTCGAAAAAGGCAGATATCGGCCTGTATATTGAGGCTGTGAAGCAGGACATTGAGGCAGAGCCGGATGAACGGTGCCGGATGCTCCAAAAAGATTATATCAAGCTTCTGCGTTCGGTCGGATACCGGGAAGCGGTAACCCGGAGGTTTTTTCTGGTATTTTCTGTGGACGGCAGGCGGGGAACTGAGTCTGAAATCGCAGCGACATTAAACTCTTATGCACAGACAGCAAAGAAATATTTATACCAGTGTGGAAATGAAGTTGAAACATCAGATAATCCGACACAAGATATGGTGGAAATGCTGTATCTGCTGTTAAACAGGAAAACCAGCGCCACAGTTTCTCTTTCCCAGAGGTTAAATCAGGTGGCCGAGTGGTATATTCGCGAGAATGGGGAGGAAAGTACCGGCCGGATTCCGGTTGCGGAATACTTTGCGCCCGAAAGACTGGACTTCAGGCATGGGAATTATGTTATCATGGACGGAGTATACCATACATATCTCTTTGTCCCATCGGCAAGGTACCGGAACCGGGTGCCGGCCGGCTGGTTGTCCCTTCTTGTCAATGCGGGGGAGGGTATTGACGTGGACCTTTTTTTATATAAACAGGATAAGGTTAAGACTATTGAGCGCATTGGAAGGAGAATCCGGCTGAACCGCTCAAAAATCAAGGATGCCTCCGATACCAATACTGATTTTGATGATCTCGCAGAGTCAATCCAATCCGGATATTATCTGAAAAATGGACTTGCGGCAAATGAGGAATTTTATTATATTGCTATCCTGATAACCGTAACCGGATACAGCGCAAAGGAAGTGGAGTGGAGGGCTAAGGAAATGAGGAAGCTCTTAAATGCCCAGGATTTAGACACAGTTTCCTGCCTGTTTCAGGAGGAACAGGCATTCTTGTCCGCCCTGCCACTGTTAAAGCTTGATAAAAGCATTTATGAGCGTTCTAAGCGGAATGTTTTGACATCTGGCGCTGCGAGCTGTTACCCCTTCACTTCGTTTGAGATGTCGGACAAGGACGGCATATTGATGGGGGTGAATACTGCAAACAGTTCATTGGTAATTGTGGATATTTTTAATTCATCCTTATATAAAAATGCGAATATTTCTATCATGGGGACAACTGGAGCGGGAAAAACTTTCCTTCTCCAGTTAATGGCCCTGCGTATGAGAAGAAAAAACATACAGGTTTTTATTATAGCGCCAGACAAAGGACATGAATTTGCCAGGGCATGTACCAATATCGGAGGCGAATTTATTAAGATATCGTCATCTTCAAAAAGCTGTATCAATGTAATGGAAATCAGGAAAAAAAATAAGGAAACGAATGCAATCCTTGACGGGGAAGTCATGGAATATTCTGAACTGGCGGCGAAAATCCAGGATTTGCATATTTTCTTTTCTCTTTTGATTCCCGATATGTCCCATGAGGAAAAACAGCTCCTGGATGAAGCATTGGTACTGACCTATCAGCAGAAGGGGATTACCCATGAGAACGAAAGCCTGGTTGACCCGGAAAAACCGGAACAATATAAAGAAATGCCGGTTCTGGGGGATGTTTACAATGAACTGATTAAGAAGCAGGAGACCAAGAGGCTGGCCAATATCTTGAACCGTCTGGTGCATGGTTCTGCCTCCAGTTTCAACCAGCAGACCAACGTGGATCTGAAGAACAAATATATTGTTTTAGACATATCAGAGCTTACCGGGGACTTGCTGCCAGTGGGAATGTTCGTGGCGGTGGACTATGTATGGTCAAAGGTAAAGGAGGACCGGACAGAGAAAAAGATGGTATTCCTGGATGAGGTCTGGCAGCTGATTGGGGCTTCCTCCAACGAACTGGCGGCGGAATATGTTCTAGAGATTTTTAAGATAATTAGAGGTTACGCAGGTGGAGCAGTGTGCGCGACACAAGATTTGTCGGATTTTATGGCGCTCAAGGAAGGAAAATATGGACGTGGCATTATTAACGCCACGAAAACAAAAATCGTCCTTAACCTGGAAAATGACGAGGCAAAAAAAGTGCAGGGGCTGCTTCACCTGTCCGATTCGGAACGCATGGAGATTGTACATTTTGAGCGTGGAAAAGGGATGATTTCCACGAACAGTAATAATCTTACACTGGAATTTAGGGCAAGCCAGCTTGAGAATGATTTGATTACTACAGACAGGAAAGACCTGCAGAACTTGAAGGAACGGCTTGAAAAATTCGGAAACCATGCATATGGTAGGAGGGGAGGATAACTGGATGGCAGTATATATTAGCCCTGAGGTAATGGAGGAGAGGATACTTATGGTAATACGCAAGTATAATGTTCTTTATATGGAACAGCTTTTGAAATTTTTTGATGGGAAAGAAAAGGCTGCAGGAAAAGCGGTGTCAAGGCTTTTAAAGAACAGGCAGATTTACAGAAATCCTTATACCGGCCTTCTTGCATCTAACGAATTTGCCTATTCGCTGAAAGACGAGGGTACAATACAAAGCCTTTGGGTATTAATCGATATGATGCATAAACGGGAAGTGGACGGCCATTATATGGCGGTGAAAGAGGATTTTCCAGTAAGAATCCTGTTTTTCTGTGGTCAGGATATCTACGATATTATTTATATAGGAATTAGGGATTTAAAGCTGGTAAATGGTATGTTCGCCAAAAGCAGGCGCTCAGAGGAAAATAACATTATCGTTTTGGAGGATAAAACGCTAATTAGCCAGATAGAGGTCCCTGGAATCATTGGGTTTTGCGTTGTGAAGGAGGGTGGAGAAGTCGAATATTATAGAAAAAGGACATGAATTTGAGGTGATGGAACAATTGGAACATCAGCTTTTGGAGGTTCAGAGAGTTGCAGGAGTAGTACAGGATAAACTTGCTGAGGCACAGAGCGTAAAAACACTTTATAATCGTAGCGCTTCCAGTTTCCAGTATGGACGACTGTTAGATTGTATGATGGAAGCTTCTGAACGTGCTGAATGTCTGACAGACCGGCTGCGGAGATTTATATTGAGAAACCCATTTAGCAGTTCTCTCAAAGAGGAATATTGTCTGAATTTAGTACAAATCCATAAAATCCGTGTGGAATATGAGGCTTGCATATTGAAAGCAGAACTCCCGGTTTTACTGCCCCACCGTAAAAGTAAATATACAGATTATATCTATAAACCTTTATTTCTGGCTCTGCAGAATTGGTGTAAAGAGCGTCAGCAGCAGGGAAAAGAGATTCCTGTATATGAGCGGGCAACGGTCTGCTTTATTCATGAGTATGATAAGAAACTGCCAGGAACCAGGATTCGGGACCATGACAATATAGAGGAAAAACAGGTAGTGGATGCTTTAGGAATGTACTTCCTTGTATCGGACGGCGGTCTGCATCTAGACACTTATCATACTACCATATTGGGGGAACGGGATTGCACGTTCCTTTTTTTGATGGAATATAACCAATTTCCTAAGTGGATTTGTAAAAGGCACCACCTGGACATCATATCGAAAAATCATCCGATTCCCGCTACAGGTTTTTCGACAGGGTAAAATTTTGGTGAGAGCCTTTAAAAACGTATCCATAGACAGAAAAAAGGAGATTCATTCTACCCAGGGATGGAGAGGACAGGGTATGAAAAGGAACAAAACGGAATAAGAAGAAGGGGACAGATATGAAAATGGATAGAAAAGATGAACTTCTGTTACTTATAGCAGTCAGCGGGGAAATACCGTCAGATTGGATTGGCCGTGCAGTCGGTTCTGAATCTTACGCCGCTGTGCTTTTGACCCGATTGAAGCGTGAGGGAGAAGTTAAACTTCGGAGTAAGGATGGTATCAGAGGTTATCTGCTTCGAAATAAAGCTAAACAGTATCTATTGGTTCATTATTGGGATGATGTGCGGCTCTATTTATCCGGAGCCAACTCCACCAATCACGTGAAGAGTGAGCCAGAAAAACGGTTGCGGCTTCATCGTATGAGTATGGTATGGATTTATATTCATCGCGCTGGGATACGGATTTTTCAGAGTGAAAAACCGAAACTTTTCCCTGTTTTCCATCAGGTTCCGTTCGATTCCTCAACTATCATAGGCAGTACCCCGGTATCTTATTACGGGACAATGGAGTGGAAGCAGGAAACGGACATGGAAATCAAAGGCTCAAGGGCCTGTGGGGTACTGGCGGCGGATCAGTTTTATGTGGTCTACAATACAATGGGAAACCTGATGAAATGGACACCAAAAATAGAACGGAATTTAAAAAGCCGTCTGGAGATACGTCTTAGAAAGTGCAGGCAGATTTTACCGGGCGGTGCCATTATCATGGGAGTCGGTATGGAGATGGTACAGAGAATATTAATCAGTGACGGAGGACTGAAGGGGAACCTCTTTTCTTTAGATGATGTGTATGAGAGTTATTACTATATTCCCTTTTATGCAGAGGCGGCTATTCAACTGAGACTATTAGGCAGTGAAACCGATGGGGTTAGGTTTTACCGCTTTTTGTGTGGCGCGTTAAAAAGCGTGAATAATGACCGATTCTCACCGGAGGCCGGAGAAGATGAGAACGGGACCCCGGTCTACTTTTGTTACTTAATGGATTTGTGGCAGATTAAACGTATTATGAGTCTGCCGTTAAGAAAGGGTGGCAGAATATTCTGTTTTACTTATCAGGCAGAGGTACTCCGTTTACTTGTACCAAAATGGTTTCAGGTGGAGGCAATCCGGCCAGAGAAAGTGTACCGATATCTGGGGTGGAGGCAGTAGGGCAGAGCTGAACAGAAAAAGGAGAGAGCAATATGGAACCGATTTATCAAACTGGTAATGACACGGTAGACCGGTTGAGCCGAATTCGGCTTACCGGCAATGTGATTCCTCCGGCCTGGTACCGAACCATTTTAAGAGACACAGGAAAACCATATTTGATTGCCATAGTAATCCTGTCTGATATAGTGTACTGGTACCGCGCAGCCGAAGTGCGGGATGAAGGGAGCGGACAGCTTCTGGGTTACCGCAAGCGGTTTAAGGCTGACTTGTTGCAGAGAAGTTACCAGCAGATAGCGGAACAGTTTGGGATTACAAAACGGGACGCGACCAACGCGGTGGTGGAGTTAGAGAAACTGGGAGTGGTTCGCCGTGTTTTCCGTACATTGACTTCAAATGGGCAGTCCATCCCCAATGTCCTGTTTCTTGACCTCGATGTGGACATCCTGGAGCGGCTTACCTTCCCGGAGGAGTATAAAGAGGAACCGGAAAGACTAAAAATAAAAGAAAAAAAGAGCCGGCCGACCGGAACGGGAGCACCAAGCAGGCAGTATGCCCGAAATAAGGGAGACGTGTCACTCAAATCGGTGACACCTCCCCCCGAAATTGGTGACATATCTATACTAAAAAAAGTGACATCTCTCTTCGAAATGAGGGAGACAAATACAGAAATTACATACATAGATCACAACAGAGAATATCCTATCCAATCATATCAGGAGTTGAAGGAGGAATTTAAAGAGCAGATTGAGTATGACATTTTAAAAAGGGATTTAGGAGCGAAGGAGGAATTGGAGGAACTGGTGGAGGTGGCCGTGGAAATCCTGGCGTCCAACAGAGATACCATTCGTGTCAACCGGGAGGACAAGCCGGCCGGGCTTGTCAAAGAACAATATCGGCGCTTAACCATGTTCCATATTCAGTACGTGTTATCCTGCCTGCAGGAGACGGAATCAAAGGCGAGGAATATCCGGGCAGTAATGGTGACGGCGCTTTATAACTCCGTGAGTACGATTGGGACCTATTACGGAAATCTGTTCCAGTATCACCAGAAAATAAAACGAGAATAAACATAAATAGGTTGGGAAAGCAGACAATATGGCAGTCTGTTTTTGTTGCCAATTATAGAAATGGAGGATTCAGATGGAGGAAGAACAAAAATTTAGGAAAAAGAAATTTGCCATAGGACTGGCCTGCTTGCTTCTGGTGGCTCTTTATAGCGGCGGTTTCTTACTGCAGCTTATGGTAGATGCCGGTCATGTGAGTCTTAACCCGTTCCGGTGTCTGTATTTTGCGGTATCTTCCATGAATGGCTTAAAAACATCGGTGTTTACCGTATTGCTTTTTTTTGTGATTGCCGGGGTTATTGCATTCCAGGGTAGTATAAGCGATACGGACGGGAAAGATGAGGAACGGAATTTTACCTACTCGAATCTAGGAACCTATGGTACGGCTGGATATATGAAGGATACCGAGCGGAAGAAGGTGTTAAAGGAGAATAAAGATATAAGGAATGTAGATGGAATTATTTTGGGTCTGGAAATGACGAGCGGGAATATATTAAGCCTTCCTGTGAATTCCAGACTGAATCGTAATATTGCCGTGTGTGGCTCACAGGGTTCCATGAAGTCCAGGGCATTTGCCCGGAACATGATTCTTCAGTGTGTCAGACGGGGGGAGAGTATGTTTGTGACGGATCCGAAATCCGAACTGTATGAGGATATGGTTGCATACTTAAAAGAGCAGAACTATACGGTCCGTCAATGGAATTTGATTAACCTTGAAAATTCCGATGCATGGGATTGTTTGGCAGAGATTGACGAGGGAGGACTGATTGATATCTTTGTGGACGTAGTAATCCGCAACACGACTGACAAATTCGATCATTTTTATGATAATGTTGAAATGGATTTATTAAAGGCGCTCTGCCTGTATGTATACCATGAATACAAAGATAAAGATAAAACCTTTGCAGAGAGTTATAAGATTTTAATTAACCAGAGTTTGGAAGCAATAGATGGAATTTTTGACCGGCTCCCTACTTCTCACCCAGCAAAGGGTCCCTACCGACTCTTTGCCAAAGCTGAAAAGGTAAAGGGAAATGCAGTACTAGGCCTGGGAACCCGGCTTCAGATTATGCAGAATGAGAAGGTGCAGAAAATTACCAGCCATAAGGAAATTGATTTAACGTTGCCTGGACGGGAGAAGTGTGCATATTTCTGTATTACCTCTGACCAGGAATCAACCTATGATGTTTTGGCTACGCTGTTTGTGTCTTTTCTGTGCATTAAGTTGATACGGTTTGCTGACCGCCAGAAAAACCGGAAATTGCTGTTGCCAGTGCATTTTATTCTGGATGAATTTCCGAATATTGGGATTGTACCTGATTTCAAAAAAAAGTTGGCAACAGCCAGAGGTCGTAATATTGGAATGAGTATCATATACCAAAATATTCCACAGCTACAGAATCGATATCCGGACGGGCAATGGGAGGAGATATTAGGAGGCTGTGATATGTCCCTGTTTTTAGGCTGTAATGATATGACTACAGCCACCTATTTTAGCAATCGTTCCGGTGAAGTAACCGTGAGTGTGTCCTCGGTCCGAAAAAATTTAAGTACGGTGAGAATGAGCAACTATGTGCCAGGCTATTCAGAATCCAGTTCCGTGGGAAAGAGGATGCTGCTTTTGCCGGATGAGGTACTGCGCTTCCCTCTTGATCAGGCACTTGTGATTATCCGAGGACAGAAAATACTGCGTGTAAGGAAGATGGATTATACTATGCATCCAGATGCAAAAAAACTTATCCAGGAAAAAACGGATTCTCATGTGCCGGTATGGAGACGGGAAGAGGAACTGAGAGCTGAACAGGATAGTAAGGTCCGCCAGGAGGATATCGGGGAGCAGGAATCCGGATTTGAACAGGGAATCTGGTCTGGGAAGGATTTGAAAAAGGAAGATGAATCCCAAGAAGTTGGAAAAAGCAAGGCTAATGAAAAAAACATTCAGGAGGAACCGACAGAGCGGAAACTGGGAATAATAGAGAAAGTGGAGGATTTATTTACAGATGAATGATAGCTTAACTTTTGAAAAGAAAGAGTTGAAATTTCTTTTGGAACGGGAGTTTTTCATACATATAGACTCATTTGAGGATGAAGATTATGCAAAAGCCCGGAGGGCGATTTTTGTTTATGAAAATGCGGACGAGTTTTTTGAGGCTACGGGATGGGAAAGAAACAATCCAGAACTTCGGACTGAGGATTATCTCACCGAGAACCGAGTCTGTCGTTGGTGGAACGGCCGTTTTATTTATTTTTCTAGGATTTTGTGGGAAGATAATCGGGGGACGGGGCTGGAATGATGAAAGGGATTGTTATGACCACACTTTTTATTCTTACTATATTTTTGACCGTTCTATTGGCTCATAATTGGCAGGGATTAGATTCTGAGCAGCAGGCGTTTGTAGAGTTAGCGGCTTACATTGAGGATAAAAAGAAGAATGTATTGGATGAGGGCACAGATAGTGAAAACGTTAAAACCGTGGATAATAAGGGAAAAATAGAAGATAAAGAGGCGAAAATTCTACCGGAATATCATGAACTGGCCTTGAAAAATCCTGATTTTGCTGGATGGATTGTTATTGATGATACTGCGATTAACTATCCAATCATGCAAACTCCAAAAGAACTGGAATATTATCTACACCGGGATTTTAAAGGCAAGGCCTCTTATGCCGGAACTCCTTTTGTGGGAAGGGGGAACCTGCAGGAGAAAAGAGATCTCTTTTTATATGGACATAACATGAGAAATGGGACAATGTTTGCCGATTTGCTAAAGTACCAGAAGAAGCCATTTTGGGAGGCCCATCAGGTCATTCAAGTGGATAATCTCTATGAGCATCGGGAATACCGGGTATTTTCGGTATTCTATGCAGAAGAAACAGAATGGAGTGAAGAGGGAGGGCTGTTTGCTGATGCTGGTTTGGGGAGCATGAAAAGAGAGGAATTGATTGAAGTACTAATTGAGAGAGGGATGCATGAAAATCGAATATTTCCAGATCATCGTGCTCCACTGTTATTCCTAATTACATGTGGTTACTGGAAAAAGGACAGCCGCTTGGTTGTTGTGGCCATCCGGGAGAAATGATAGGGTAGAAGCGTGTAGTTGCTGATAAGTGCGATGTGATACATAACTTCAGCCAACTTTCAAGGAAAATTGCAGTGAAAAGTATTCTAACCGGCAGAAAATATTCGGTATGCCCAGAATGGTATTGTTACAATTCTGAACAGTAGCAATTCGAGCCGCAGAAAAGTACAAATAAGAGGTTGTTGATATGATTTACTAATGATATTGCTGTTGCAATAAAATATGATAGTAACACATCGTCTGTCTTTCCCATAAAGCATAGTAAAACTGTATATCCCTGTGCAAATAAAAGACGTCAATCATACAGAACGGGCTTAGATGAAGGTTATATGATATATGGTAAAATATGGATAATAAAATTATGGAGGGCACCGGAAAACCGGGCCCGCCTTTTGTAAAATAATCGTAGTAAGTGAGAGGTCGAGGTCTTATACTCTCCAACAAGAAGAAAAGGTTACCACTTTTCATTCAGTGCTTGTAACTAGTATTTTTCTGGAACCCGGATATTAGCAACATTATGAAACTTATATTTTTCTACCATACGTTTCTTCATAAGAACCAAATTGTAACGGTAGCAATCTGCTATACCATCCGCAAAGGAGTCAGCATTACCTTCACGTAATTGCTCAAGTGCTAGAATGACTTGCTTGTTGAGATGTGAAAGAGTATGTTTCTTTGACGGATAATAAGCAAAATGGTGTCCCCATTCAAGAAGATGATTGGTCTTAGATAATATAACATATAAGGGTTCTAAAGTGGTATGTTTCATTATAGATTCCAAAATATCTGCCAAATGAATAGAGTCAGAAGAAGTAAATTTATCTGCCAACTCATCCAGTTCTTCTCTAGAAAACCTTGGAGCTGCAACTAATGCTGCCGGACGAATAATTAATACCATTAGCTGTAGAGCGTGAAGGTAACGTTGTGCTTTTTCTACATATCCGGAATTAAGAGCCAGCTGATGAAGTTTCGTATCATCCGGTTTTATAACAATAGTGCCTTTACCATTTAATGTCTTTACAAAACCTCTTTGTTCAAGTTCTGATAACGCCTTTCTGACCGTCGATATAGATACATCGTACTGTTTGGCCAGTTGCTTTTCGTATGGAAGAAACATTCCAACAGAATACTCTCCAAGACCAATTTTTAGATTCAGATCATCAATAATTTTTGAGTAAAAATAATCCTGACCACGCATGGGATTCCACGAAAACTTCAAACCCGTTTGTGCAGGACATTTGGGATTGGTCTCTGACAGGTGATTTAACGTATTTTGAATGGCATCCGTAAGTCTTTGATACATATTTGAGAGCTGGTTGTACCTTGTGAGTGGTTCATCGCCCTTTAATATATCCATAATGACATTGGTTGCAGATATAGATTCCGTTAAAAAGTGTTTAGAGAAATAGGGGCACTCTTCTGTAAAAAATGTAAGTTTGTTATAAAGACTAAACGTAGAATATAGTTCGCTTAATAGGGGATTGCCACCTATTTTTAATATATTATATCCTAATTTAGAAAGAGGACGCCATCCGCCAGTAGCGTATCCTAAATGCAATGCTTTTACAGCCTGTTTATAGTGAGGTAGTACCTCCACATCACAGCCCTGCAAAGCAAAAACCAGAAGTGAAGGCAGTATTAAAGCAGAGGTCTGATATATTTGTAAAATACCTTCCTTTTGTTTTAAAATTTCGAAAACAGTATTTGATGGATTAGAAGTATCTTTTGTTGAAACAACAATCGGCGCAAGGCGAGGCTGAATATTCACCAGTCCTTCCTCCCTCAATGCTTCAAAAACGCGGTTAATCGTATATCTGCTTACATGGAATTGGTCACAATACATCCTTGAAGATGGCAAGGCATTTCCAGGAAGTATTTGGCCCTCCAAAATACACTGCTTAATTTCGTTATATACAAATGTAAATTTTGTTTCTTGTCGATTCATAATTCGCCTCCTATCTGTTTGAATTATATCATGATGGAACAAATTTGTCAGTAATAAAAGACATAACCTATTTGCAAACCTTACCAATATAGTTATTGCCAGCTTGTAGAGATAACAGATATAATAAAACCGTAAAAATATAGGAAAAGGGTTGAGTATCATGGAAAAACAAAAAATTTTAATTGTGGACGATTCAGAAATGAACCGTTATCTTTTAATAGACATTTTAAAAGAGCACTATGATGTAGTTGAGGCTGAGAACGGTGTTGAAGCAATTTCTCTTCTTTCAAAGCAAAGAACAGATTTCTCCCTTCTGCTTCTGGACATTATGATGCCTGAAATGGATGGATTAGAAGTATTAGCCTACATAAAGAAACACCACTGGGATGACACCTTCGCTGTTATTATGATTTCTGCTGCTGATTCTCCTGCTAATATAAAGCGTGCCTATGACTTGGGGGCTTTTGACTACATTAGCCGTCCTTTTGATTCGACCATAGTCCGGCGTCGAATTTCTAATACGATGTTTTTATATGCACGCCAGCAACATCTTGAGAAAATTATCGTAGAACAATTTCAGGAGACGGAAAAGAATAATAAACTGATGATCTCAATCCTGGCTCATATCGTGGAGTTCCGTAATGGAGAGAGCGGCTTACATATTCTGCATGTTATTACGATTACAAAATATTTGCTGAAGCAGTTGATTCAGCTTACAGATCAATATCTTTTGTCCAAAGCAGATATTTTTTTAATTAGCACCGCTTCTGCGCTTCATGATATTGGGAAAATCTCAATATCAGATTCAATACTGAATAAACCTGGTCGACTGACGGCAGAGGAATTTGAAGTAATAAAAACTCACTCAATAGTTGGTGCCAATATTCTATTAGACCTGCCCATTGAGCAGCAGGAGGCTCCGCTTGTCAAAATGGCTGCTGAGATTTGTCGATGGCATCACGAAAGGTATGATGGTAATGGTTATCCGGATGGATTAAAGGGGGAGGAGATTCCCATAGCTGCCCAGGTGGTTGCCCTAGCCGATGTTTACGATGCCTTGACAAGTGAGCGATGCTATAAGAAAGCTTATTCACATGAAGAAGCTTTGAAAATGATCTTAGAAGGACAATGTGGTGCATTTAATCCTATTCTTTTACTGTGTCTGCAAGAAATTGCGGACATACTTGAAAGTGAGCTTCTGGATGCCTCCCCGGAACAAGAGACTAAAAATATTCAGGATATAAGAAATAAAATAGACTACGACCGGCTGTTTCCCTATGAAAAAGACACTTTTCTGTCCAGTAAACAGAGGCATCTGCAATTATTATATATTGATTCCTTAACCGGTATTTACAATCGCCGTTATTACGACGAACATTTTCAAGGCGCAAATGATATTCAGGCTATGGTGGTAATTGATGTAGATAATTTTAAGCATATCAATGACAATTATGGTCATGATGTTGGCGATATCGTATTGCAGAGTATTGCACAAACTGTGTTATCCTGCGTACGAAAAACAGATGTCGTTATCCGTTATGGTGGCGATGAATTTGTAATTATCTTTTTTAGTATACCTGCAGATATATTTGAGAAAAAACTGGAGAGGATTAGGCACTCTGTTGATAGGATGACAATTGATGCTCGTCCCGAACTGCATATGTCTGTAAGCATAGGTGGAGCATATGGAATTGGAACTATAAAAAAGTTCTTCAAAGCTGCGGACAATATGATGTATCAATCAAAAAAAACTAAAAATCAGGTGACCATGTGTTTTCTGAATGGGAAAGAGGAAGCACAGACAACAAGAGAACTCTCGCAAGGTTATAACGATTAAGAATCTAGAAGGACTGTGGGAACTTGTCGCAGATGATAATATGGATAACTGCGTCAGTGTGACCAGAATGTGGGAAGTTATCGGCATGAATCCGGACATGCTCAGGTCAGCATGGTCACAGATGTATATTCCCATATCCTGGATGATGATCGGAAGAAAAATGCAGGACTGTTTGAAGAAGCATTTTATGAGAAAAAAATCTGGATCCGCAGATGCATCCGAATACAACAGAAAATACGGTGACGGTTCCGGAAGGCGTTGATGCAGAACTACTGGGAAAGGTTCTTTCCAACCCGGAGATGGCAGCACCTCTTACTTCACTGGCGAAGACGATGAAGTGAAAAATAGTGTAATTTTAGTGGAAAAATAATTCATGAATCGATTAATGGAGGTGGACAATTTGATAAAGGTTACACTAACGAATGAAATTTTAAAAAGGATATCGGAAATTGATGAAAATCGTTTTTCTCTCAGCACGATAGAATTGCCACCTGTTACAAAGAATAGACTTAGAAAAAACTCCAAGAAAAAAAGTTCATATGCTTCTAATAAGATTGAGGGGAATCCATTGACTGAAAAACAGGCAAGTGAAGCCATTGACAGTGAGCCGCACAAACACTTTTTGAAGCCGGAACAGGAAGTTCGCAATTACTTTCTGGCCTTAAATCTTCTGGAAAAAAAACTGAAAAAGAAAGAGTTCTTTTCAAAAGAGATGATTCTTGAAGTGCAGGCAATGGTTGAAAAAGGTGCCGGGAAAGAAAAGATAGGATTAAGAGGTCCTATGCCGCCAGGCGTATTATTTGCAGTATATGATTCTGAAACAGGAGTACCAGAATATATTCCACCGGAGTATATAGATATTCCGGTGTTACTGGATGAACTTGTTGAATATGTAAATACTACAGATGATCATCCGTTAATCATTGCCGCCGTTGTCCATCATCAACTGGTTACCATTCAGCCTTTTGAAGAGGGGAATGGAAGAACTGCCAGACTAATGTCAGGGTATATTCTTGATTATTATGGATACGGTTTTAATGGAATTGGTTCTCTGGAAGAATATTTTGCCTATGATCCAGATGAGTATTATGCATCGCTGCAAATGGGATTACCTGCATTGTATTATTCAGGAAGAGAAAATCCTCCTCATCCGGAAATCTGGATCAATTATTTTTTGAAAATGATGGGATTGTGTTCTAAAAAGGTATACGAGTTATCGAAAGCGTCAGAGAAAGATGAATTAGAAGGAAGTCTGTCTTATTTAAATACAAAAGAAAAAGAATTTTTAGTGTTCTTGTTAAAAAAGCGATTATACGAGTTTACACCAATTGAAGTAAGTAAGATGATTGTCCACACTTATATACTAACACCAATGAAAAAGATGTGGAAGAATAGAAACAAAAAGAAAAAAGGTATTTCCCTGCTCTTTTCCATGGTACTTATTTTTTGTATTTTAGGCGTTTTTGTTGGTTCTGTTTCAAGGAAAACATCTGCCGAAATGTCAGAGTCAGCAATTCAGAATTTGACAGAAAGTCTGGACTTGATTAAGTGTACGATTGAGGCAATTTTGAAAAATGAAGCAGAGTTCCAGAAACTCATTGCGCAGGAGATTGCCGATACAGATAATCCACAGGAATATGTCCAGAGGTATAAAAAAAATCAAACAATGGTGAAAATGTCGTTGATTTTAACAGGTGAGACGGAAGGAGTTTCCAATGTAGGGGATACATTTTCTGAAAATGAGCTGGAGTTCTCTTTGGGGAAAACTGTGGAAGGAATGGCCATATCCCAATCTTATCTGAATTATATGGGAACATGGGCATATACCATGAAATGTCCTGTTATTCGGGATGAAAAGGAAATTGCAGTACTCTATATAGAATATATATATGATTCCATTGACAAATCTCTTCCCAAAGGATTTTATGACCAAAAGGCGATGTTATATATTATGGACGCCAAAAGCGAGAGATTTGTATTGAAACCGAAAGGGATGGGGGAACGAAGCGCAGGTCATCTGAATCTGGAGGATTTCTACAGAGCGAATGATATTCAGACGGAAAACTTGCGGCAGGAAGTTTCTGAGTGTTTGAAAAATGGCAAAGATATTATGTTTTACCATAATGTTCAGGGGAAGAACGCTCTGAATTATATGTGGGCGGTGAACGGCGGCTCAACTTATCTGGTTGGTTATGTACCGGTCGAAGCGATTCAGAAGGAGGGAAAAACGGTTAATCAGAATATTAACACCGTTGTATTCACAATGCTGATTGCTTTTGCTTTATGTTGTATTCTTTTCTATGTAAACAGAAGACAGCAGGATAAAATCAGAAAGGAAAGAGACGAAGAGAGAGAACTCTATAACAAACAACTTGCAGAAGCGCTGCAGGCAGCGCAGGTTGCGAACAATTCCAAGACAACCTTTCTTTCCAATATGTCTCATGATATCCGTACCCCAATGAATGCGGTGCTTGGATACACGACCCTTTTGGCTAAAGATGCAGAGAACCCGGATAAGGTCAGGGAATATACAAAAAAGATTCTGACATCCGGACGGCATTTGCTCAGTCTGATAAATGATATTTTAGATATTTCCAAGATTGAGAGCGGAAAAGTGGTGTTGAACTTTGGGAGGTTCGCTTTCACTGATCTGGTATCAACCGTAGAGGATATTGTCCGCCCCATGTCCGAGGAGAAGCATCAGAAGTTTTCTGTCGAGATATCAGGGATTGAGCATAAGTATTTCATGGGAGATGATACGAGAGTCAATCAGATATTGTTCAATCTTCTCTCTAATGCGGTAAAGTATACACCGGAAGGAGGAAATATCTGGCTCCGTCTGATTGGACTTCCACAGAGAACAGCCCAGTTTGAACATATTCGCATTGAGGTTGAAGATAATGGTTTTGGAATGGCGCCGGCGTTTTTAGAGACTATTTTTGATGCATTTACCAGAGCGGAAAACAGCACGACAAATAAGGTTCAGGGAACCGGACTGGGCATGGCGATTACCAAAAATATTGTAGAGCTTATGGGAGGAACGATTCAGGTTTTCAGTGAGGTAGATAAAGGCAGCCTATTTCGAATTGAGTTGGAATTTCGTATATCGGAAGAACAGGCAGAATCGAAAGAAGAATGTCTGACAGATATCAATAATAGTAGTCTGGAAGGGCTGCATTTTCTTGCTGCAGAGGATAATGAAATTAATGCAGAAATATTATCAGAAATACTTGAAATGGAAGGAGCGGATTGTGTAATTGTTGAGAACGGCAAGTTGGCTCTGGAACGTTTTAAGAATTCCGCAGCCGGAGAGTTTGATGCAGTTTTAATGGATGTGCAGATGCCGGTCATGAATGGGTATGAGGCTACAAGAGCAATCAGGTCCTTAGAGCGCAGGGATGCCAAGACGATTCCGATTATTGCCATGACGGCGAACGCATTTGCAGAGGATGAAAAAGACGCTCTGGAAGCAGGAATGAATGTCCATGTGGCAAAACCTATTGATATTGAAGTGTTAAAAAGAGCAATCAAACAATGTATAATGGGAGGAAATATGTCATGAGAAAAAACTGGAAACAAAGATTAAAGAGGCAGATTGCAGTTTGCATGGCTGGTTTGTTCGTATTGGGAATGACTGCATGCGAAAAGCAGGGGGATACGGACCGTAATCTGATACAATCGGAAAAAGAGGAAACAAGAATCGTAAGACTTTATAGCCCAATGGAAAAAACAAGTCCGGATGCGGAGAATGTTGCGAGGAGTGCATCTGATAAAACCATTGCAATGGCAGAAGAAGCACTGGATATCTACGTGGAATATGTTACATATACCGCAGAGAATTATCAGGATAAGACATATGATGATGTAGCGATTGACAGAATTCGCAATAACATGGATGATGTGTATTTACTGAATCCGGATGTGATCCAGAAAATGGCCGAAGAGGGAAAATTGATGGACCTGTCAGAACTTGATAGTGCGAAAAATCTGCGGGAGGTTGTGAAGGCTGCGAATGTTTATGATGGAAAGCTTGTGGCAATTCCTCAGGAAGTAGTGGCATATGGCCTATTTGTAAATAAAGATATGTTTGATGATTATGGCTTGGAATTGCCTGAAACGCCGGAGGAATTTCTGGAGTGCTGCAGAGTATTTAAGGAAAACGGAATTGAAACGCCGGTAGGAGCGAATCGCTGGTGGCTGGAGACGTTTGTTTTGGCACAGGCCTATGCAGATTTATATAATGGAGGAAATACAGAGGCAGAAGTAGCCGCCTTAAACAGCGGAGAAAGGAAATATAGCGATTATATGCGTCCGGGCTTTGCATTTCTGCAGGAATTGATCGACTGTGGATATATTGATGCTGAAAAAGCGCTTGTCAGCGAGGCAATTGAAGGGGAAGGTCCGGATTTCCTTGCCCAGAAAACACCGATTGTTATGGCTTATTGGGGCGCCGCAAATTCGGATACTGCTTATGGAGCCCCTGATTTTGAACTGCAGGTTATCGGATTTCCCAGCAGCCGAGGGCAGATGCCCGTTATGCCTATGACAGGAATGGCAATTGGAGTGGGTTCGGAACATGCAGAAGATGCAATGCGTGCGTTGGATGTGATGACCTCTGACGAAGCTCTTCAGGTTTATACTGAAACAAATAAGGTGATTTCTCCGTCCAAAAATATTAAGGTAGATTGTATACCGGCTTTGAAACTATTGAATGACAGAATAGAAGAGAATGTTTTTGTCCTTGGTTCTAATGCGGGAATGAAACTGGAACAATGGGGGAATACCTGTCTGATCGTGAGAAAACTGCTTGAAGGTGCAACGGTAGATGAATGCATGGCAGAGTTTGACAGACTGCAGGAAGAAACTTTAAGTAACTAAGACTTCCCATACCCAAAATGGGCTTCGCACCTTGCTACGAAAATAAATACCTCGTAGCAATCCCCACACATTGACAACAAATGTTTTCAACAATCATGAAGACACGACAAATAGAGCAGCTAAACAGCTGCCTGTCCATAATGAATCATCAGGCGGAGGCTTGGTATAGATGATGACCAGAAGTTTGCGTGCGAGCGCAACTATGGCTTTTTTAGCCCCTTTCTTTTGCTTGATTCTCCAGTACCATGCAGAAAGATAGGTATTACGTTTTCCAGCAATGACCCAGGCAATCTCACAAAGCATACTTTTTATATAAGGATTGCCTTTGGTGATAGAGGTGCCATTGCTTGTTCTAATGCGGTTTCAATTTCTGCCATATGTGATTTGAGGGAGTCATAATGATCCATTAGCATTTCCAGAAAATCCTGCTGGATTTTGGAAAGAGTTCCGTTCACAGCCACAAGAATTTCATTGATGTGATTGCGGGGTTTGGTTTTCAGACAGGAATCGAGAGATTCCCTATAGATACAGCCATGCTGGCTCAGATGACGAATGATGTTTCTGCCGGAGGCACCAAATATTTCTGAAATAAAAGTGGATAAACGGAAAATGGAACTTTGAAGGAATTTTTCGCCCCGGTTTTTCTGGGAAGTGATATCACGGATGATACTCTTGCGATACCGGTTCAGATACCGAAATTCACGGATCTGCTTATCCGGAATGAAACTGCCATTGAAAAGTCCTGCGCGTAAAAGAGTAGCAATCCATTCCGAATCACGCATATCAGTTTTCTTACCCGGAACGTTTTTCATGTGTCTGGCATTAACAACAAGCAGAGTGATATCATCAGAATAAGCATCTTCAAGGATTTCATAAATAGGCTGCCAGTAAATGCCAGTGCTTTCCATAGCGACATGGTGGCAGTTACAGGAAACAATCCAGTCGCGTAGAGCAGCCATATCAGGGATAAGAGTGGTAAATTCACGAATTTCAGAGACAGTGGTTTTGCCGATGGGGCCGGATAAGATACAAGCAACAATCTTATCTTTGTGAACGTCAAGGCCGCAGGAAATTTCTAACAGGTCTTTCATAAGTACAAGCTCCTTTCCAAAGATGGCAGGAGATTTACCCGAGATAATACGGACTTTGCTACGCGTGCTAACCATAAAGAGTGCCACAATATGCTGTGTTCAAGGGTAAAGCGTTTACGTTGAACAAATGGGTGCAAATCCACCAATGTACGGTCAAACTTTATCCTGCCTAATCCGATTCTACGGCAAAAGCAAGTATAAGAAAAGTAGCGGAGCCAATACCCTATTTTCATTATGGGCTGTGATAACCCTTCATGATTCGTTGAAAATTCAATATTTCAGCTAACAAAATAGCAATTTATGCTCTAGCTGCCCGCGAATCAAGTGCATTTTGCAGATATTGCGGCAGTCTGGTTATAAAATCAGCAGTAAATGCAGCAAGCTGTTCTTCGTTCAGTTTTAGAATGCAAACATCATTACAGTGATACTTGGCAAGCCAGTCACACAACTCTTGCAATCCTTTGGTAAAGGAAGAAAAGCGAGCCTGCTTATATTTTGTACGATTGTTGAAATCGGTAATACCGATACAGGCAAAGATCCAAGTTTTGTGGATATCAAGTCCACAGCAGTTGTTTTTTAGGATTTTAAACGACAATAAAATAACCTTCTGAAACATTATAGTTATAAGATTGACAGTGACTGGTTAGCCGGCAAAATCGAGTCGACTTTGGAAGCGATAAGTTTACGGGCTACGGGAATGCGCCAATCGTTGATGCCTCAACGGATGACCGACAACATATAAAAATGCGAGGTCGCCGCTATACAGCCCCGCCACTCATCTCCACGTGTTCTGTAGTATGTCAGTCTTATAAAAGAATTGTATCAGAAGGAAATCAGAATAGGAAATAAAAAAGCGAAAGTTAGCTAAAATGTTTCATGATGCATTGGTGCCTTTCGCAGAAAGGTGGATTATAAATATGACACAAAAACAGATATTAATTGTAGAAGATAATGAACTCAACAGAGCTATGTTAAGCGAGATATTGTCAGACAGCTATAAAGTTTTAGAAGCGGAAAACGGAAAAGATGCATTGGATATTCTGGAGCAAAATAGAGATGATATCCATTTAATTCTTTTGGATATTATGATGCCCGTTATGGATGGATATACTTTTTTGGACACGATTAAGACGGATGCAGAACTAGCATTGATTCCAGTCATTGTGACAACTCAGGGAGACAGTGAAGCGGATGAAGTAAATGCTCTTGCTCATGGTGCAACAGATTTTGTACCAAAGCCTTATCGCCCTCAGGTAATTCTCCACAGGGTAGCAAATTTCATCAAACTGCGTGAGACTGCAGCCATGATAAACCAGCTCCGATATGACCGGCTTACCGGACTTTATACAAAAGAGTTCTTTTATCAGAAAGTCAGGGAATGTCTTGAGGCAAATCCTGAAAAGGAATATACAATTTTATGTTCAAATTTTGAGGATTTCAAATGGTATAATGATACCTTTGGACGGGAAGCAGGAGATAAGATTCTGAGAGAGGGAGCTGAAATTTTCAAGGAAAGAGTAGGAGAGGATGCTATCTGTTGTCGATATAGTGCAGACCGTTTTCTATGTCTTCTTGACAAGGAACGGGAAACAATTGGACGGGAATATTTTGTAAAAAGCAGGGAGAGCAAACGTTCATCGTTGACGGAAAACATTTCTGTAAAACTCGGTATTTATGAGATTATGGATTCCTCCATTCCTGTTGAGCAAATGTGTGACAGGGCACTTTGGGTCGTGGATCGTGTAAAAGGAATGTATAATCAAAGCATCGCTGTTTACGATGATTCCTTTCGCGAAAAATTGCTGCGGGAAAAGGCGATTACGGATGCCATGGTGACAGCGCTGGAAGAGGGGGAGTTTATTGTTTATCTTCAGCCAAAATACAGTTTGAATAATAACCGGATAGTCGGTGCGGAAGCTTTGGTACGGTGGATACATCCGGAATGGGGATTTATGTTCCCTGGAGAGTTTATTCCATTGTTTGAGAAGAATGGTTTTATTTCCAGTCTGGATCAATTTGTATGGGAGAACGTGTGTGCAAAACTTCAAGAGTGGAAAGAGAAAGGGTATCTGCTTCTTCCGATGTCGGTAAATGTATCAAGAAACGATATCTTTCAGGGGTCTTTGGTAGACATTTTTAGCGGACTTATAAAAAAATATGATATTGATCCGCAATATCTCCATTTGGAGATTACGGAGAGTGCCTATGCAGAGTGTGGGAATCGGATAGTTAATACAATAGAGGAATTGCGAAAGTTAGGTTTCACTATTGAGATGGACGATTTTGGAAGCGGATATTCTTCTTTAAATTTGCTGAGCCAAATGTCATTGGATATTTTAAAACTGGATATGAAACTCGTCAAGAACGAAATGACGAAATCAATGGAGAAAAGCATTCTGAATGATATCATTAGCATGGCTCATAGAATGAATCTGACCATAGTGGCAGAGGGGATAGAAACAAGGGAACAAATGGAACGATTACAGTCTCTGGGGTGTGATTATGCGCAGGGATATTTTTTCGCAAAGCCAATGCCTATTACGGAATTTGAAGAATTACTAAAAGGCCAGCGTAAGGAAGATATCCTATAAGTGTTAAAATATGGTTGTGAAGGTATTTCTGCGATTCTTATGAGTATATCGCTTCCGGATAATCGGGCAGATGTTTTTGGAATAAAAATGGGGCAAACCGTGACTATCTGGCAGGAGTCCTAAATCGACGGAGTTTCAGCTTGTCATGAATTCCATTTGTAAGGATGATTATCCTCTGTCTGTGTGCCCTTTTGATCTGGATAATTAAAAAAGGTCAATGATACGTATGGATATGATATGGGAGATACATTGCTTAAGTCTTTTATAAGTTTTCACAAGAAATACAGAAGGGAGGAAAAGAAATGGATATTAGAATAACACACATTTTACGAATAAAAGAAAGGATAGGAACACTAATTTTTTGTTTCGTGTTGTTTTTGGCTTCGGTTTGTCCGATGACTGTATTTGCAGCAGAGACAGGAAAGGAACAGAAGACAGTCCGAGTCGGTTACGTAAATGTGGCAGCCTATGAAGAAGGCGGAGAGGGCGAATATAAACGTGGATATGGTTATGAGTATCTTCAGAAGATATCATATATTACCGGCTGGAAGTATGAGTATGTCTATGGTTCCTTCAAAGAATGCTATGAAATGCTGGTAAATGGAGATATTGATCTGTTTGGCAACGTATCCTATAAACCAGAGCGTGCGGAATTATTTGATTTCGCCTCCTACCCACAGGGAAAAGACACTTACCTGCTGTATACAACGAAAAAACATATGAAACTGATTAGTGGAAACATTCAGCAGATGAACGGGTGTAAAATTGGTGTAACGGTTGGGAGCTTTCAGGAAGGTTTGTTGATGGACTGGATGGAGAACAATCATATCCAGGCAGAAGTCGTAAAGTTTGACGGTTATGACGCCTTGATGTCTGCGCTGGACGCCGGGGAGTTGGATGCTATTGCCACCCCTGATCTTTCCAGCAGTTATGATTATCTGCCCATTATCAATATTGGATTCAGTGATTACTATTTTGCCGTCTCCAAGACCCGGCCTGATATTTTGGCAGAATTAAATGAAGCATTGTATGAGATTCAGAGTTCAGAGCTTGATTACAACAATCTGCTGGTCAGCCGGTATTATAAACAGATGACAAACACTCAGGTGTTAAGTAATAAAGAGGACGAATGGCTGGCTGATCATGAAAATACACTTAGAATCGGATATCTTGACGATAACCTTCCTTATTCCACACAATTAGAGGATGGGGAAATGGGCGGTGTTATGAAAACGATAGCTGATATGCTGGAGGAGAAATTTGGAATCCTGGTGGAAACAAAATGCTATAAGACGAGCAGGCAGTATAAGGAAGCGTTGGAAAAGGGAGAAGTAGATGTAATCGGTCCCTTATACGGTGATTTCTATTTGGCAGAGCTGGAAAATTATGTTTTGACAAATGCGTTTTTTTCTACAATACCGGTTACTATTTATAAGCAGCTTGATTTTAATATAAACTGTGCAACAATTGCGGTCGCGAACGAAAGTCTGTTTCATGAAGAGGTTCTTCGCATATTGTATCCAGAAGCGGAGATATTGTTGTGTGATGGGATAGAGGGATGCCTGAATGCAGTTGCATCTGGGAAAGCAGACAGTACACTTGTTACCTCTGTGCGTCTGAATGTGTTAAGGAAGTACCCAGCAATGGAATCACTTCAGTTTTCGGATACACCAGCGCTGGCAGAGATATGTCTGGCGACAACAAAAGACAACAGGGTGGCGGCCGCTATTCTGAATAAAGGAATTACTTTATCTTCCGACAGATTGAATGGTGTAGTATTGGCGGAAAACTCTTATGTGAATAAAGTTGTAACGTTCAGTGATTTTGTCAACGCACATATGACAGCAGTATTGAGTCTGGCTGGACTTATTATTCTGACTCTTTGCCTGATGCTTTACCGGATATCTATTACCAGAAACAAATTGGAAGCTGCTTTGGAGAAAGTAAAGAAGGAAAAAGAGTATTCATATAAACTGAAACTTTGTAATAATGAGTTGGAAGTTAAGGCGAATCAGGATGCTTTGACTCAGATTGGAAACAGACAGTTCTTTTTGGATAAAATGAGTGAATTACTGGCAGCAAATGAGAAGTTTACACTCTGTTATTGCGACCTGGATAACTTGAAATATATCAATGATACGTATGGACATTCGGAGGGCGATTACTATATTCGTAATTTTGTTGAAATTGTAAAGAGTCATATTCGAACTGGAGATATTTTCGCCCGTATTGGAGGGGATGAGTTTTGTATCATACTCAGAGGTTGCAAGTATGCAACAGGGGAGAAAAAGATACGGCAGATGAAAGAGGTATTTCACAGTGATCATTCTAAGGAATATCCGAAGAATTTTTGCTGCGGAATTATTGAAGTGCAAGAGGAGCATAATGAGAATGACGTTATGAAACTACTGGAACAGGCAGATGCGATGATGTACGAACAGAAAAAAGAATATAAGAAAATGTTCCAGCATGAAAATTGTTAATGGAGTTCCGGTTTTTCAGTATGCTCTTTGCTAAGCTAATTATTAGATTATAATCGTGATTATCCCAAAATAGAAATCGAGAGAGGAAGTAGAGTATATGAAGATGAGAATTAGATCTAAAAATTTGTAGGCAATAAAAAAATTGCCTCCAGTCGATTGAAATAAAATATAATCAATCGGCTTTGCTGCAAATTTTGAGCGATTTGTCAAGCATTTTTTGCAAAAAAACGGGTGATTTTTTAGATAGGTGTCTGAAAGCCTTATAAAATCAGGACTGAAGATTCCGAGAAGTTATTACAAAAAAGGAGGAATAATAATTATGAATCTAAAAGATTGTTATATGAAATTTGGCGGTGATTTTGATGAAGTTGTGGGTAGACTGCGTCGTGAACAAACCATTCAGAAATTTGTATATAAGTTCCTAGACGATAAAAGTTTTTTCTTGTTTGAAGCGTCTATGGGAAATAAAGACTATGCCGAGGCTCTTAGAGCTGTTCATACACTCAAAGGAATTTGTCAGAACCTTTCTTTTACCAGACTGTTTGAAAGTAGTAGTTTGGTAACAAAAGCATTAAAAGAAAACGATTGGAATACGGCTGTCGAAATGATGCCAAAATTATCAAAGGATTACCATGAAATAATCAATGTTATTAAAAATTTTAAGAATTCTAAGGAGGAATAACATCAATGGGAAACAGTAAAAAAAAGCATTCTGTAACACATTTTCTAATAGGCAGTTTTATTGGGCTCATTGTCTTTAGTATTATGGTTTTCAGTATGCTCGGAATTTATATGAGCCGAAAAAGCAACAAGGCTATTAATGAAATTGGTCAGATTTATATGTCTGGAATGAACGAACAAATGTCCAGACACTTTCAAACTGTCATTCAATTACGTTTTGATCAGGTCAGCGGCATTGTTTCTGTTGTCTCAGCAGATAATAACGATAAAGCAAAGTTATATGAGGAACTTGTTTACAGGACGAAGGTCAGGAACTTTGACTATTTAGCACTTTGTTCTACTGAGGGAGATTTTCAGACTCTTTATGGACAATCAATACAACCACTGAACCCAGAGCCCTTTGTAGAAGCATTAGTACGAGGAGAACAAAGAGTCGCTTTAGGTAGTGATTCTGCCGGAAATATAGTGGTATTGTTTGGCGTTGATGCCACTGATTACCCTATGCAGGATGGAAGTATGAGCACTGGACTGGTAGCGGCCGTCCCACTGGGGTACATCATTGATTTCCTTTCCTTAGAGAAGGAAGAGCAGCTGATATATTATCATATTATCAGGCCAGACGGTAGTTTTGTAATACAGAACGACAACACTGAGTTGTGGTATTTCTTTGAACAACTACAAAAGCAGCTTAATGCTACAGCAAATGAGCTATCTGTAGAAAATTCTATTAAAAAATTTGGTGCTGCACTAAAGAATCATGACGAATATGGTACAACATTTGAAGTGAATGGTGAAACACTTCAAATATATGGTAAACCATTACCCTGTTCCGAGTGGTATTTAGTATCGGTAATGCCTTATAGTATATTGAGCAAAAATGTGGACGCTCTGGGAAAACTGCGCATGTTTATGGTAGGATTGTCCTGTGCTTCTATCTTGATTTTTCTATCATTGATTTTTATTCGGTATTTCTTTATAATTCGTTCTCAGATGCATGAATTGGAGAAGGCACGGCAGGGAGCTCTTGAAGCGAACAAAGCCAAAAGTGAATTTTTAGCAAATATGAGCCATGATATCCGTACACCCATGAATGCAATTGTAGGCATGGCTGCGATTGCCACAGCCCACATAGATGACCGAGAACAACTACAGAATTGTCTTAGAAAAATTACATTATCTAGTAAACACCTATTAGGGTTGATTAATGATGTTTTAGATATGTCCAAAATTGAAAGTGGAAAATTGACTTTAACAACAGAGCAGATTTCTTTAAAAGAGGTTATAGAAGGGATTGTTAGCATTGTACAGCCACAAATAAAATCAAAAAAGCAATCCTTTGACATACATGTAGAAAATATCTTAACTGAGAATGTTTGGTGCGATGGTGTTCGTTTGAATCAGGTTTTATTAAACCTTTTATCTAACGCAACTAAATATACACTGGAGGGCGGTTCCATACGATTGTTCCTCTCAGAAGAAAATTCTCCAAAGGGAGAAAACTATGTTCGAATTCATATCACTGTTAAAGATAATGGAATTGGCATGTCGCCAGAATATCTGGAAAAAATATATGAATCCTATAGTCGGGCGGATGGAGCCAGAATACATAAAACAGAGGGTGCCGGTTTGGGAATGGCGATAACTAAGCATATTGTGGATGCAATGGAAGGAACCATAGATATACAAAGTGAGCTTGGTGTAGGTACCGAATTTCTTCTCACGTTTGATTTTGAGAAAGCGGTTGTAATGGATATGGATATGGTTCTTCCATCCTGGAATATGCTCGTGGTTGATGATGACGAATTATTATGTGAGACAGCCACGGACGCGCTAAAATCTATCGGAATAAAAGCCGAATGGACATTAAGCGGAGAAAAGGCGATAGAACTGGTAAACCAACACCATAAAAAGAGAGATGATTATCAAATCATTCTATTGGATTGGAAATTGCCTGGCATGAATGGGATTCAGGTTGCAAAAGAAATCAGGCGTAATTTAGGGGATGGAGTACCGATTCTGCTGATTTCTGCATATGACTGGAGTGAATTTGAAGCGGAGGCCCGTGAAGCAGGTATTGATGGTTTTATTTCCAAGCCGCTTTTTAAATCTACGCTGTATCATGCTTTGTGTAAGTATATGGACATTGAAACAGAAAATGACCAGACATTGGATCAAAATATTGATCTATCCGGACGACGTATTCTACTCGCTGAAGATAATGAGCTTAACTGGGAGGTTGCAAGAGAATTGTTATCTGATTTGGGAGTAGAACTGGAGTGGGCAGAAGATGGACAGATATGTCTGGATAAATTTGGAAAATCATCAGAAGGTTATTATGATGCCATACTTATGGACATACGAATGCCGCATATGACAGGATATGAAGCCACAAAAGCGATTCGGGGACTGAATCACCCTGATGCCCTGTCGATTCCAATTATAGCTATGAGCGCAGATGCTTTTTCTGATGACATACAACGTTGCTTGGAGTTCGGTATGAATGCTCATATAGCAAAACCTATTGATATCGTGGAAGTGTCCCGTTTACTGAAAAGGTTTCTGACTTAAGGTGCCTTAGAGGATTTTTAGAGGAAAATCTGTAAAATTTAACTATAATCTGCAGCGATTTTACAAATGAGAGGAGAATCAAATGAAAAAGAGAATAAGAAAGCTGTTTCTTATGGCAAGTATTCTGTGTGTCATGAGCCTTGTGGTGTGTGCCTGTGGAGGCAAAAAACTCGAACAGATAGATGCAGTTGAAACTGCTCCGACACAGCAACCAGAGGAGTCAGGTGAAACACCTTCGGAAGAGAAGGCCTCCACTCTAGAATCATTTACAGAAAACACTTTCGAGAAATGGGAAGACAGCAATCCGAATCTGGAAGGAAGTATTAAGGAGCTTCAGGAAGGACAGTTCACAGTTGTAGAGGCTATTACAGAAAAAGCAGACAATGGCGGCGATATCGTGGTATCCCCAGGAAATGGTGATGATTCAATAAAAACACCTTCCAAGTTAAGGAAAGCCTTGGTATAATTAGGGTACATCTATAAGGGGTCACCTCCGTAACATTAAACTTTGGTCGGGATAATGCGTTTAGGAGGCTTCTTATAGATGTATTTTATTACAACGAAAAGAATGTTGGAAGTGTACTTTTCAGCACACCCCAACATTCAGTATAGAACCAGTTTTTAATGGCGCACAGTGAGGAAAGGGGGCTATTACTATGCCTCAAATAGGGTTTTCGGACAGTCTGGGGGGCTTTCGGGGGAAGACAGTTTGGGTGGAGCTCTCCGGGAAGTAAATGAAGAATTGGGGATTATTCTGAATCCGAAAGATGGGCAGAGGATTTCCCGGATTTGTCGGGAACAAACGAGGGATTTGTATGATGTGTGGGTATTTTATAAAGATGTCGATATTTCAGATATCACACTTCAGGAAACAGAGGTTGTAGATGTAAAATGGGTGACGGATGAAGAGTTGATCAAGATGGAACGAAAAGGGGAGCTGCACCCATTACTTGCGCTAACAATGTAACAAAAAAGATTTTTTTATGGAGGAAATCTACGAGAAATTCAATTTGTGGGATTGATTGTATGAAATGTGAATTAAAAGAAACATGCTATGGTTGTGCTGCGACAGAGGGACATCCTTTTCATGGCGGGTGTGTGCTGGCGGCATGCTGTCTAAGTAATGGATATGAGCATTGCGGGAAATGCCACAATGAAAAATGCAGGCTTAAAGAACAGATGATTGCAGAATTCTGTATGCTTGGCATTGAAGATATGGAAGAAATTACTGGGCTTAATGCGTGCAAGGGATCATATATCAATCTTACATATACGTTTTCGAGCGGTCAGGCAGTGAAAATGTTAGATGATGACAAGATATATTTAGGTAACCAGCTTAGCAAAAAAGATAGTAGCAGATACTATGGGATAGCAGCGGATGAGAGCGTTCTGATAGTTAGTGAATATGATGCGGATGGATCCAATGCGGAGATCATTGTATATAAAAAAAGAAATATTAAAAGGTAGACGGAAGTAATATATCTACAATGAGAAGAAAAGAAGCTGTTTTATCAGCTTCATGAAGTTATTAATCCTAGGATATTTTTAAGCTTTGATAAGCGGTATAGTCCTTGGTGTACTGATTGGGCTTCACCCAATCTTGAATAAAAGCCTGCAGCCGATTATTTTGGCGCTGAAATCCATTCCTCTATTAATACTTGATCTTATCGTACTACTTCCTACATTTCATCTACTATCCGAGGCAGTAATAGTTATCGGCAGCATTTGCTCGGTTTTTGTGGAACAATTAATGGGAGTGTATTAATTGAACAGGGGTATTTTGACAATGCCATGGTAATGGGGACAAGAGCATTAAAAAGTATTTTGTAATCCTGCCTGCCGCATAACCGCATATTACATTTGGAGTAGCTATCACATTAAAAGTTTTCTTTATTTTGCTGGTGATTGTAGAAATATCTGTCACAAATATTATGAATATAATGTTCATAAAGGGTAAAATATAGTATATTGCATATGCTATCAATCAAGGATCTCTGAAACGAATAAAACTTAAATAAGATTGTAGAATCAGTGGGATAGCTATATAAATAAGGCAATATTTTCGTATAAGCAACAGGAGGATATTCAAATGTATGATATAATTATTATTGGAGCTGGACCAGCCGGTATCAGTGCAGCTATTTATGGAAAAAGCAGAGGAAAAAGGATTCTGATGTTGGAAAAGAATCAGGTTGGCGGTTTGATTGGAACTGTCTCAACAGTTACGCATTATACTGCAATCATGAAAGAAGAATCTGGTAAGACATTTGCTGAACGTATGAAAGAGCAAGCACTTAGTGCCGGTGTAGAGATTCGCTATGAAAATGTGACAGAGACAAAACTCATAGGTAATATTAAGAAAATCGTTACAGATAAAGAAAGTTATGAATGTAAAACAGTAATTCTTGCGAATGGTGGCTCTGGCCGTATGTTAGGAATTCCAGGAGAAAGACTGAAAGGTATCAGATTAAATGCAACAAAGGACGGTCTTGATTATAAGGGGAAAAAAATCTATATCATTGGTGGAGCTGATGGCGCAGTCAAGGAAGCCGTTTACCTGGCTGGAATTGCGGGAAAGGTCACAATTGTATGCGTGGAAGATGAACTTGTATGCATACAAGAATTTAAAGATAAAGTTGCTGCATACCATAATATTGAAATTATGCCGCATTCAAGTCTCACAGCAGTATATGGTAACGAAAGAGCTGAGGAGCTTGAATTTACGGACAACAAAACAGGGAAAAAACAGATCATAAAGGATGCAGAGTGCGGAGTATTTGTATATGCAGGTATTGTTCCGAACACTCAGATATATACGGAATTGAAGTTAGATAACGGATATATTCCAGTGGATGAATTGATGCAGACAGAAATTCCCGGAGTTTTTGCTGCGGGAGATATCTGTGTAAAAAAGGTAAGACAGGTAGCTACAGCAGTTGCTGATGGAGCAATCGCAGGAATACAGGCTGCAGCAGTGTGTTAATAAAAACAGCTGGTAATGGGTTGATATAAATTTCCAAATATATCCTTAGATGTTTTTTAGAGAAGTATTTGCTATTATCGTATTTGTAAAACATTAAATAACCTCATTTAAGAAAGGAGTTATGAGTCGTGAAAAGAAAGATTGCAATATTATTAATGACAGGAATTTGTCTGATGAATACAGTACCCTGTTTTGCATCCCAGTCGTCGATGGTCAGTGTTTCCAATTCCGAAGAAGCTCAATATACCACGCTCCCGGATGCAGATACTCTGCAAAAAGATGTGGGATTCAGGCCTAAGGCCCCAGAAACCCTAGCAGGCGGTTATCAGTTTAATAGTGGTCATATAACAGAATTATTTGATTTGGATACAAATGGCGCTCAAATCAACAAACATAAAGGTATAGACTTCCAATATTTAAAAAAGGACAATAATACCACCAAATCGGTTTCCTTGTCTGCCGAACCGGCATCAGGGCAATCTCTTTCAAAAGATACTATTGTTATAAAACATGGGGAAATAGATATGTATTATGGTATGGCTCAGGCTAATTCTCTGTCTTGGATTAATGGGGATGTTTGCTACAGCCTTATGGACATCAATAAGAATGTTTCAAAAGATGAAATGGTGGCAATGGCTAAAGATATGATTGATTAGCTATATCCATTATAACTAGTACAATTAAGAGTAAAAATAAGAATAGGGAATGTGAATTTCCTACTCTTATTTTTTTGCAGAGCAGCAGATGCTGCTCCGTTATTTTAACATAAATAGATGCATCCTTCACTAGAATCTCTTTATAGAATATTATTTTTTCATTATGCATTGGCATTCCGTACAGCAAATTTTCTTCTATCCCCTTTTTCACGTTAACAGATACACAAAGCAACCCATATGCGTATAAAGAAAAAACTCTAAGCCAATTTGAGTATATATTATGTTGAATTTTTCTGTTCTCCATATTTATTATTTTAGTAAAGTACATAATAAATGTGACTAGACAAAATGATAGTGGCAGTTATAGTCTGGAAATGTTAGAAGGATATTCGACTGCCAAATAAACGCTATTGTACGTTTTATACATGAAAGATAAGGAGTTTATAAGAGACATGAAAAAAGAATACATTAATATGAATGTATTCGATGCATTGCAGAAGAGATTTGCTCTTTTATTTCAGGAATTTAAAAATATTTATATCTCATTCAGCGGCGGCAAGGATAGCGGTGTTCTTTTGAATTTGCTGCTGGATTACCGGAATAAGTATGCTTCAGACCGTGTGATTGGCGTATTTCATCAGGATTTTGAGGCACAGTATACTGTAACTACGGATTATATTACCCGCACTTTTAAGCGACTGGAAAATGGATCAGGTATAGACCTTTATTGGGTCTGCCTTCCTATGGCTACTAGGACAGCACTGAGTAGTTATGAGATGTATTGGTATCCTTGGGATGATACCAAACAGGATATATGGGTGCGCCCGATACCGGAGTATCCCTATGTCATTAATCTGGCAAAGCCTTTTACCCACTATCGTTACCAGATGCATCAGGAAGACTTAGCAAAGCAGTTTGGGCGATTCTACAAGGAGAAGCATGGTAACGGCAGGACGGTCTGCCTGCTTGGTATGCGGGCGGATGAATCTTTGCAGCGGTACAGTAGTTTTATCAATAAGAAATACGGTTATCAAAATGAGTGCTGGATTTCCAGGCAGTTTAAAGACGTATGGTGTGCCTCACCTTTATACGACTGGTCAAATTCTGACGTATGGTGTGCGAATTATCGCTTCAATTATGATTACAACAATTTATATGATCTGTATTATAAGGCAGGATTAAAAATAGACCAGATGCGGGTAGCATCGCCTTTTAATGATTACTCCAAAGATGCTTTGAATCTGTACCGGGTCATCGACCCGGAAATATGGACGAAACTGGTGGGGCGGGTGCGCGGAGCAAATTTTGGTGCGATTTATGGAAAGACAAAAGCGATGGGGTACCGCAGTATTGCGTTACCGGAAGGTCATACATGGAAATCTTATACTCATTTTTTGCTGGATACATTGCCTGCTCGTCTGCGGAATAATTATGCGAAAAAGTTTAATACCTCCATCCATTTCTGGCATGAGACCGGAGGTGGGCTGCCAGAGGAAACAATCCGTGAGCTTTTGGAGAAGGGATATCACATTCGGAGAAATGGTATATCTAATTATACAATCAATAAAAATTCTCGTATTATTTTTCTTGGGCCGATTCCCGATCATACCGATAATATCAAAAGCACGAAAGATATACCAAGCTGGAAACGGATGTGCTATTGTATTTTAAAAAATGACCATACCTGTCGGTTTATGGGATTTGGGCTTACGCGGCAGGAACAAAAACGCGTGGATATTATCAGATGCAAGTACGGAGGGATGATAGATGGCAAATAAGGAATTCAGAAGCCCGGTATACAATATCATTGCAGTACCATTTGAAAAGATTGTACCCAATACATATAACCCGAACAACGTGGCCCCGCCGGAAATGCGGTTGTTGTACGACAGCATCAAGGAGGACGGTTATACGATGCCGATTGTCTGTTATCATGTAAAAAGCAATGATAAGTATGTGATTGTAGATGGCTTTCACCGCTGGCGGGTGATGCGGGATTACCCGGATATTTATGAGCGTGAGAAGGGAATGATGCCGGTTTCGATAATAGATAAGCCGCTGTCCGGCCGTATGGCCAGCACCATCCGTCATAACCGCGCCCGTGGAACACATGATGTGGACCTAATGAGTAATATCATTAAGGAACTGTACGAGTTAGGACGTTCTGATGCATGGATTTCCAAACACCTGGGTATGGACCGGGATGAGATTTTGAGGCTTAGGCAGATTACCGGCCTGGCGGCCCTGTTCCGTGATGTGAAGTTTGGACAGGCCTGGCGGCCTGCGGAGGATGTGGTTCCGGACGAAGAGTCCTCTGATAGCGGGAAAACGCATACTATCTGCACCTTAGGAAATGATTAATAAATTCTTTAGCATTAAATAATACAATTATCCTACAGACCCAATATAATGTTAGAGGAAATAAGTCTGTTGGGGCAAGTATTAATTCACTTCAGCTGGATTGGATGCTGGTAAAATAATGAAGGCGGTATCATGAAAGGATTTAAACGACAGAATCAACTCTTGTCCCTCTGTGTATTAAATTGTGGACGTTGTCCCATGTTTTTGGATAAAAACTGTCCTTGCTGCGGCGGTGAAGGAAACCAGGCTTGCAAAATTGCAAGAAGCAGCATGGAGCATGGCGGAGTAGAATACTGCTTTTAGTGCAGTGTATACCCCTCTGAAAAATACAATCATATTGACGACTTCGATACCATTATTAGGTACCGCCAGTAAGAGGCTGATTTGGAAAGGCCAGGATACTGAACATGCTCCTGTCCGGCTATAATGCTGGACGGAAAAAGACACTCTTTTGTATAGCAGTAAATATTTTGGATTTACAAAAGCTGCGAGCCGTACTTAGGGAAATTGAGGGCAGACCTGATTTAGAGGGATTGATCTGAAACTGCACAAGAATAAGCGATAAGAAAAAGCAATGAGAAAATGTAATCATTATTTGCCAGAGCCGAACAACAATAAAAGGATTGAGAAAAGCAAAACTGAAAGGAATAATTTTATGAAGTAGACGTGTATGCTTATATCGGTGGCTAACATTAATGCTGCAAGAAAATTTTATGAGGATTTGTTCGGATTGGAGGTATTTCGGGACTACGGAAGAAACATCGCATTTACCTGCGGCCTGGCATTGCAGCAGGATTTTGACTGGTTTATGAATCTGCCGAAAGAAAAGGTACTAAAAAAATCCAACAACACGGAAATCGTCTTTGAGGAACAGGACTTTGACACTTTCCTGAACAAGTTGAAACAGTACCCGGACATCGAATATCTGGGAGAAGTGATCGAACATAGCTGGGGGCAGCGGGTAATCCGGTTTCCACAATTTTTCTACGTTCTTAGGACGAGCCGGTATTTACTTGGAGGATCTGTATGTCAAGCCGGAATGCCGCGGGAAAGGTTACGGAAAAGCTATTCTGAAAAAACTGGCATCTATCGCTGTGGAACGTGGCTGCGGACGGCTTGAATGGTGGTGTCTTGACTGGAACAAACCCAGCATTGACTTTTATCTGTCTCTTGGAGCAGAGGCCATGTCTGATTGGACAGTCTATCGCATTGCAGGCGATACATTAACACAGCTTGCTGAGTAACACGACAAAACAAATTTGGGCTTAAAAAGAGGAAAATTTATGTTTGAGGACGGTCGAAGCAAAAAAGTTATTTTTATAGCGCATTGTATATTAAATCAAAATTCAATATCTGACGGGACAGCCGTTTTTCCAGCAGCTTTTAAGGATGTAATAAAAATTCTTCTTGATGCTGATATTGGCATTGTCCAAATGCCATGTCCAGAACTTTGCTGTTTAGGGCTTAATAGAGGAAATAACGATGGGGCAGATGTTCCCGTTGTCATTGAAAATACCCGCATTCGTAAGGAAATGCAAAAAGCGAAATCTTACAAAATGCTAATGGCTCAAGTTGACTATGTGATGAAACAAATAACAGAATACAATGCCTACGGCTTTGAGATAATCGGGATTATTGGTGCAAATCGCTCGCCGAACTGCGGTGTTGAAACCACATCAGATTTTAACAAAGAGATAAGCGGTAAAGGTATTTTTATGAGCGAACTTAGCAATCGAATAAAGGCGGAAAACTTGAATATTCCTATGTTAGGCATCAAAGATACTGATAATGTATTTGAACAAGTAAAGTCTTTCATTAAGTCAAACTTGGTCAAGGAGTAGCAGAAAATTAAATAAGAAATATTGAGAGATTGTGGTATGAAAATTGAGTATAAAGACACCCATATTTTTACAGAGAAAGAACTGCAAAGACTGTTTTTGTCCGTGGGATGGGAGTCCGGGAATTACCCGGATAAACTTGTTGGGGCAATGCTAAATTCTTCACATGTAATTTCAGCATGGGATGATAACAAACTGATTGGACTGGTACGGGCACTTGATGATGGCGAAACAGTTGCATTTCTACATTATCTTCTGGTAGACCCTGCATATCAGGGGCATCATATTGGCGATGAATTGATGAAAAAGATTATGAGTTGCTTTGAAAACCTCCTTTATGTCAAAATTATGCCGTCTGATCCTAAAATGATTGCGTTTTATGAACGATATGGGTTTCAGCAATATGATAATTACTCAGCAATGGTACTGAAACATTTTCGATAACAATATAGCTTCCGGTTTATCTGGAATTTGATCAGAGTTGAAAAGTGTATTTTAAAAGGAGAATAATTCAATGAAAGAATTTAGTCAAGAAGCAGAACAGGTCATGATTGAGCGTTTCGGGAAAGATACAATTATATCATTAGCAACAACGGAAAATACAACGCCTTATGTGCGATACGTCAATGCCTATTACGAAAATGGGGCATTTTATGTCATTACCCATGCACTCTCAAATAAAATGAAGCATATAAAAAATAACCCTGTTGTTGCAATCGCCGGCGAGTGGTTTACAGCACACGGGAATGGCGTCAGTCTGGGTTATTTCGGGAAAAAAGAGAATTGTGTGATTGCAGAGAAGCTAAAAAAAGTATTTGCTGAATGGATTGATAACGGCCATACTGATTTTAACGATGAAAATACCATCATTTTGCAAGTGGAATTATCAGATGGCCTGTTGCTCTCGCATGGTACAAGATATGAGTTTTAGATTTTCAAATTTCCTACTGTGTTAGGTCAAGTATTATTATAGCTTATCCTAACCGTTTGCAGGTAGGCTGTTTAAGGAGGCTCCATGAAAGGATTTAACCGACAAAATCAATTATTCTTTTGTGTAGCCGTAAACCTGCTGGAACTGCAAGAGCTGCAAACGGTACTTAGAGAAATTGATCGTAAACCTGATATGGAAACACTGACGCTCAAAGAAAAAAGCGCTTTTGTTGCTGGATTACTGCAGGATGCAGCGGCAACGAAAAATATTGACTTAAAGTTACACAAGAAAAAGAGATAATGTATTTGAAAAAGCGCCACATATTTTCAGTGGCGCTTTTTGTTTGTAAAGGAACGCAATGACAATGTAAGAAACTGCAAAGAAATGGGAGTAATACAAGCACCGGGTGCAGAAACTATGTGTAAAGAGCTGGATCGATGGTGTGGTTCACCTTAGCCGGGTACGGTTAATTCCGAAAGGTGCGGATAAACTGGCAAACGGATGTAGAAAAGAAATAATTCAAAAACTATTGACTTTGACGTTCCGTCATACCGTAGAATGAAGTTACAAAATATCGAAAGGAAGTACAAAATATGAGTAACCTAAAAGTACAGGCCGTTCGTTCTGACGGTATCTACAGAAAAATCATGGAAGCGCCAGTTTCTAAAAAGAATGATATTTATCGCTATGAAATGATGAAGCCTTTTGAAAAGAAATGGGCCTGCTACAATGTGCCAATGAAGGCTGCACAACCGAATGGCTATGATGTTATTATGGCAAGTGGTATGTTAGGCTTTCTTCTGCCGGAAAAAATTGATGAAACATGGTCCGAAAGTATAACACTGTTAGACGATAACCAATTTTGGGATAACTGTCAAAAGTCTATCGAGCGCTCCTTAAAGTGTTTTACTGATGCAGAAATTGAGTTGCCGATAAAAGAATATCTCTATATCATTTTGCTGGCTGATCCAGAGAAACCTTATATGCTAATGAATGATAATTACTGTGGAGATGGAGGGATTCCTGGCTACATTTTTACATGGCTTGTTCCATCTGAACACACTAAGAGCAGACTTCCCGTAGCGTTGGCACATGAAACAAATCATAATGTCCGTTTCCAGTTTATTAAATGGTACAATGACATTACTCTTGCTGAAATGATGATAAGTGAGGGACTTGCTGAAAACTTTGCTACTTACCTATATGGTGAGGAAAATGTAGGGTCGTGGGTAAGTAAGACAGATTTGGAAACTTTGAATGGATATATCAAGCCTATCATTAGGGGAGGTCTTGATGTACAGGGTTTAGATAACCTGACAGCATATCTGTATGGTGATGAAATGGCAAAAATGCAAAATTATTTTCCTGTTGGTCTACCCTATTGTGCCGGATATGCTTGTGGCTATCATATGATAAAATACTATCTGAAAAAAACAGGAAAATCTATCATTGAGGCTACCAAGATACCTGCTGATGAAATACTGAAAGAAGTGGAGGGATTTTGGGATGAATCCTAAAAAAATGATGATTCACGAGGTTGCAAAGCTGACCGGCATTACGATACGTGCTTTGCATTACTATGATGAAATCGGTCTGCTGGAACCTACCAAAGCAGATAAGACAAAATATCGTTTATATTCTGAAAATGATTTAGAGAAGTTACAACAAATTCTATTTTACCGTGAAGTGGGGTTTTCTCTAAAAGAGATCAAGGCATTATTGTCAGCGCCCGTATATAATAGACGAGAAGCGTTAGAAAGACATTTAGAACTTCTCAATCTTAGAAAAAAGAAAATTGAGGAACTTATTTGCTTAGTCAACGATACTTTGGCCGGAAAAAGTGATTACTCTTTTACAGCATTCTCAAATGCAGAAGTTTCTGCTCTACAAGAAAAATATAGGAATGAAGTTATCGAACGTTGGGGCAGCACCCATGAGTATCAAGAGTTTTCTTCTTTTTTTTCAGCCAGAGCCGAAAAAGAGAGAAATCGGAAGTGGAATGATTTTTTTATATATTCACAAAATGTCTTTGAACGACTGGCGGAATATAAGGCGGAAACACCTGCTTTACCTGCCATTCAATCCATTGTTGCAGAGTGGCAGGAGTATATATCTGAAAACTTCTATCCCTGTTCGGATGCTATGCTGATGTATCTGGGCGAACTCTATCAAACAGATGAACGATTTGTCGAGTATATCAATAGATTTGCCACATGGAATGTTGCGGAATTTTTTGGTGAAGCAATTAAAGTCTATTGCTGTAATCGCTAATAAACTATTATATCGGGGCAACTTTGCGGAGGTGACTTAAAAGTAAAACTCGCAGGATAATCGTAAGAAATTGCGTTAAAAATCATATATTATCCGCAAAGAAAAATTCGCTTCATTTTGATATGATATATATCGGATGGAGCGTTTTTTACGTCTAAAAAGAAATTTTGGATAAGCATTATTTGGCGACTATATTACCTGCGAGTGAAGTCTTAGATTGTGTGGAGGACTTTTGGAACAAACAAAATATAATTTGGAGTTTTACAGCTAGCATGCGAATTCCACAGGAGGTTTTGAATTGATTTTCAGGTAGCTTTTTTCTTTTTATAAACTAAGGCTCCAGCCAACAGTTTGGGAACCTGAATATCAGATTTCTCCAACATAGATAAAATGGAAATTGTGTGTATCTTAGGAAATAATTAATCATTTATCCATTATATATAAACACATTAGTGTTATGGATCCGGTATAATGTATTTGATTTAATCTGAAAGGAGTGTCATGCTTTGGTTGAAAAAATACTTATTGTTGATGATGAGAAAGAAATTGCGGATTTGATTGAAGTATATCTTCAAAATGAAAATATGGATGTATACAAGTTTTATTCAGGGGAGGAAGTCCTTGTCTGTATTGGGAGTACAGACTTTGATTTGGCTATATTGGATATCATGCTTCCGGATATCAGTGGACTTTCGATATGTCAGTCCATACGAAGTAAGGAGTACACATATCCGGTAATCATGCTTACGGCAAAGGATGGAGAGACGGATAAAATTACCGGGCTCACGCTTGGTGCAGATGATTATATTACAAAACCGTTTCTGCCTCTTGAGCTTGTAGCAAGGGTAAAGGCCCAGCTTCGCCGTTACAAGAAATACAATGTGGGAGCAGTGGTTCCGGCAGCGAATGAAATCTTTAAATATGCCGGATTGACAATGAACATTAAGACGTATGAATGCCGGCTTAATGGAAAGGCGCTGTCACTGACTCCAACGGAATTTTCCATATTAAGGATTCTTTTAGAGCGCAGGTGCAGTGTTGTCAGTGCCGAAGAATTATTCCATGAAGTCTGGCAGGAAGAATATTATACCAAGAGTAACAATACAATTACCGTACACATCCGCCATCTACGTGAGAAGATGAAGGATACCGGGGAAAATCCCAGATATATAAAAACGGTTTGGGGGGTAGGATATAAAATTGGTGAAATTTAAAAAAGCAAAGTACAATTATTCAAAACTCGGCCGTATTACGTTTATCCGAGGATTATGGATTACAGTGGGAGCAGTTGCTGCAGTCTTTGGACTGCGGATGCTGACACGTGGACACTTGGCAGATGCGATTGTTAGGTGGTTTGCACGTAGTCTTTCAATCAGTGAGATGGAAGCTGATTTGTTATATTTCAAGCTAGTGACTGTCAATATGCAGTTTATTCTTGCGTTAGTCATAATCATATTTGTTTTTTTGTTGTTCCACATGCTGTTGGACACATATAAAAGATATTTCGATGAGGTAGTTACAGGGATTGACAAGCTTATGGAAGAAAGGACAGCGATTTCCCTGTCTCCGGAACTGGAGAGTGTGGAGCATAAACTGGCTGATGTAAAGCGGACACTTGCAGAAAGGGCGGATAAGGCTAAGAGGGCAGAGCAGCAGAAGAATGATTTGGTAGTATATCTGGCCCATGATATCAAAACCCCACTGACTTCAGTAATAGGATATCTCAGCCTTTTAGATGAAACACCGGATATGCCCGATGAGGAGAAAGCAAAATATATCCATACTGCATGGGAAAAGGCGAACCGGCTCAGGACCCTGGTGAATGAGTTTTTTGAGATTACCCGCAGCCATTCCGAATCTCTTCCGCTTCATAAGGCAAAGGTTGATCTTTTCTATATGATTGCTCAGATTTCAGATGAGTTGTATCCACAGTTGAATGCATGCGGAAAAATCATAGAGAATCATGTGGATGAGGACATATCTGTATATGGAGACTCTGATAAGCTGGCCAGAGTGTTTAATAATATCCTGAAAAATGCCATTTCTTATAGTGCGGAAAACAGCGTTATCAAAGTCTCAGCCATAGAGCTTTCAGCATGGACTGTGATTCGATTTGAAAATGATGGGGAAATTCCGGAGGATAAGCTCAATGTGATTTTTGATAAATTCTGCCGTTTAAGCAATGCGAGATTAAGCGAAACAGGAGGCTCCGGCCTGGGGCTCGCTATTGCAAAAAATATTATTGTACTGCATGGCGGACAGATAAGGGCTGAAAGCAGTAATGGACGCACTGCTTTCATTATTGAAATCCCATCAGCATCATCCAAAATCTCTGTCACAGCATCTTAGCGATTTTAATACATCTATCATTTCAATCGACCTGATAGAACAGGCGGGGAATCAGACGATTATATAATACATTAAAAAGGTGGTGAGCATTTTGAAAATTCGCAGTGAATTTACATGTCCGTTTGAATTGGTTCACGATATGGTAAATGGATGTATGAAATTTGCTGGATATCTCTACATACAGCCCTTTCGATATGTAGGTTAGTAATTCTGGATCATGAATGTCTAGACCGACTCCGTAGGATGTATAGCGGAATCCCTTATAGGAATTATTGCTCCCAAGGCATCGAAGCAGATTACTGGTTTCTCTTTCGTATTTCCTACTAATCCCTCCTGAAATATTATCGCAATAGTAACCTTATATGGCAAAAAATGGAGGTCCAAGAGAAAACAAGGCGAAAAAAACGATACATTATGACGAAAAAGGTCGAATTAAGATTGCTTATAATATAAATGATATTAAGAAGTAACACCTTGTCTATTCGTCCCATATAGTATAGTACAAACCTATATTAAAAGGAGGAGTAAAGAATGTGTTGCTGTAGATGTTGTTGTAGATGTTGTTGCAGATGCTGTTGCAGATGCTGTGGTAATAGTAATAGTAATAGTAATAGTAATAGCTGCGGTTGCGGTTGCTGTTGCTGCTGTCCATGGTGGTGCAGTACTGGTGGAGGAAACAATTGGGGCGGTAATTGGGGCGACAATTGGGATCCTTGTGCGAATGAAAGACGCTGGGCATACAGAGAGGGTTTTAACGATGGGTATACGGTAGGATTTGAAGACGGAAGATGGAATAGACGTCCATGTCCACGGTCAAATTAAAATAGAACAAGGCGGGTACCGGACATTGACCGGGCCCGCCTGTTTTAGATGATATTCAGACGTTAAAATTGATAAATAAAATCCAAAGTCGAGGAAGCGTATGTTTTCCAGCCTATCCACATAGACGTCTGTGTAAGACAGCGGTTGAATGCAATGACTGATTTAATTAAAAAAGGGCACTATGGGAAAAGCTGCACATAAAGCAATGTGTTATGATGCGCATATAAATTATGGCCTGATTCTGTCCCGATTACAGCAAGAAACTGCCTATTCGCGGTATTCGGAGAAACTGAAGCAGGCAGAATTGCTAACAATTAACCGCCTTCTGGAGACTGTGTTGCCCCAGGTTGCAAACAGCATAGACATGGAGGATTATTAGGAGCTGGGAAAGAATGCCGGGAGCTATAGTATTGCGGCTTCCGAGGGCTTTTCTGCTGTACATAAGACGGTCACTCTTGAAAATCTGGGAAGTGGGGGTGTGTGATCCCTAAAACAATGGAGGCCAACGTCACGGCGCTTCATAAGGTTTTATATGGGAATCAGGATTATGAAACTCGAACCGGGTGAAAGAGATTGGCGGGGAAATTATCAAACAGGCATTGAAAAAGTGATATCATGTTTAGTATAGCACAGTGTGATTTCCTGGAAAAGCGTATTGAGAAATTTATACGGAAGAACTGGCAAATATCGCCGGCCTGTCCCCTTTCTATTTTCAACGTTTATTCAAGCGGCTGGTAAAGAAACCGGTTCAGGAATATGTGAAGCTCCGCCGCCTGGCAAAGGTGATTGAAAATCTGGGTAATACCGAACAGAGAATACTTGACGTTGCCCTGGACTATGACATTACAAGCCACGCGAATTTTACACGGGCTTTCAAAGAAACGTATGGAATACACCCTAAGAGTACAGGAGGGATATAACAATGTTTAACACATTTGACAAGCCGGAAGTTTACCTCGGCTTGGAACCGGAGGTCCGTTTCTCTGGACAGATTCCGGCTGGTGAAAGCACAGGTGTAGACGTACCGGGGCAGCTCTGGAAACGCTATCATATGGAGAAGTTAAACTGCCTGATAGAGCAGGCAATTTTTATATGAAAGGAGGTAATTTTAGAGTATGGAGGTGGCTGTGAGAAAGAAGTTAAGACGGATTTTTACAATACTGGGAACAACTGATTTTTACCATAACAGCCTGTGGGAACCGCATGGATGCCATGCAGCCGGATTCTTCCTATGTTGCAGACTTTTTTGATATTCCGGACTCAGTGACAGGAATTGAAAGACTTCTGCTCAAAGATGATATGGCCTATATGTGCTGTCTGGAGGAAGATGGCACGTCCTATCTGGCAGCAATGAACATTGATGACGGTAAGTTTTTGAAACAGAATCTGGAGCTGGACGCCTCGGTTTCGCTTCTGGATTTTGGCTTTGCCCCGGACAACAGTATCTGGGCGGTTTGCCTGGAACAGGCCGGCGTCTATAGTTTAAGGAAATTTGACAACAGCGGTTCACTGGTTCAGTCGGTTGACCTGGCAGGTGTGATGGACACCTCAGTCATATCGGCAGTTGGAAGAGATTTGTTCCTCAGTATTGATAGAGAGGGAAATATCTGTGTGGCTGCTAAAGGCAGAAATACGCTGGTCTATCTGTTCGACAATAACGGCAGTTTCTTATTTTCTCTCGACTATGAGGGAAATCTTATGACAACCACAACGACTGCCGGGGGACAGATTGGTATTTGTGCAACTTCCCCGGACCGTATGAACTATGACCTGCTGACAGTGGACATGAAGAGCCGGGATTGGAGTAAAGACAAAATCTATCTGGGCGCAACAGCATGTCTGTACGGAGGTGTGAACAAAGATTTCTATCGGTTTGATTCTTCGGTTTTATATGGTTATGCAGCGGGCGCGCAGGAGGGCAGCCCGGTCTTTAACTGGTCGGATATCTTAAATGAGTATATTAAGCCAATCATTCACGATGGTTTAAATGTTCAAGGGCTTGAAAACCTCAATGCCTATTTGTATGGCGATGAAATGGCTGCTTTGCAAAATTACGCTCCTGTTGGTTTACCTTACTGCGCAGGCTATGCTTGCGGCTATCATTTGGTTAAGCATTATTTGAACAAAACAGGGAAAAGCATTGCAGAAGCGACTATATTACCTGCGAGTGAAGTCTTAGATTGTGTGGAGGACTTTTGGAACAAACAAAATATAATTTGGAGTTTTACAACAAGCATGCGAATTCCACTGGCGGTTTTGAATTTATTTTCAGGCCGCCTTTTTCTTTTTATAAACTAAGGCTCCAGCCAAACAGTTCGGCTTTAATATCACATTTCTCCAACATAATTAAAATGGTAATTATGTGTATCTTAGGAAATAATTAATCATTTATCCATTATATATAAACACATTAGTGTCACGGATCCGGTATAATGTATATGATTTAATCTGAAAGGAGTGTCATGCTTTGCTTGAAAAAATACTTGTTGTTGATGATGAGAAAGAAATTGCGGATCTGATCGAAGTATATCTTCAAAATGAAAATATGGATGTATATAAGTTTTATTCAGGGGAGGAAGCGCTTGTCTGTATTGGGAGTACAGACTTTGACTTGGCTATATTGGATATTATGCTTCCGGATATCAGCGGACTTTCGATATGTCAGTCCATCCGAAGTAAGGAGTACACATATCCGGTAATCATGCTTACGGCTAAGGATGGAGAGACGGATAAAATTACCGGGCTTACACTCGGTGCAGATGATTATATTACAAAACCGTTCCTGCCCCTTGAGCTGGTAGCAAGGGTAAAGGCCCAGCTACGCCGTTACAAGAAATATAATGCGGGCTCAGCGGTTCCGGCAGCAGATGAAATCTTCAAATATGCCGGTTTGTCGATGAACATTAAGACATATGAATGCCGGCTTAATGGAGAGACGCTGTCACTGACCCCTACGGAGTTTTCCATACTAAGAATTCTTTTAGAGCGCAAGTGCAGTGTCGTCAGTGCCGAAGAATTATTCCATGAAGTCTGGCAGGAAGAATATTATACCAAGAGTAACAATACAATTACCGTACACATCCGCCATCTTCGTGAGAAGATGAAGGATACCGGGGAAAGTCCCAGATATATAAAAACGGTTTGGGGGGTTGGATATAAAATTGGGGAAATTTAAAAAAACAAAATATAACTATTCAAAGCTCGGCCGTATTACATTTATCAGAGGATTATGGATTACCATGGGAGCAGTTGCTGCAGTCTTTGCCCTGCGGATGCTGACGCGTGGACACTTGGCAGACGCGATTGTCGGGGCAGTTGCACGCAGTCTTTCAATCAGTGAGAAGGAAGCTGATTTGATATATTTCAAGATAGTGACTGTCAATATGCAGTTTATTCTTGCGTTAGTCATAATCATATTTGTTTTTTTGTTGTTCCACATGCTTTTGGATACATATAAAAGATATTTTGATGAGGTAGTTACAGGGATTGACAAGCTTATGGAAGAAAGGGCAGCGATTTCCCTGTCTCCGGAACTGGAGAGTGTGGAGCATAAACTGGCCGATGTAAAGCGGACACTTGCAGAACGGGCGGATGAGGCTAAGAGGGCGGAGCAGCAGAAGAATGATCTGGTGGTATATCTGGCTCATGATATCAAGACCCCACTGACATCTGTGATAGGATATCTCAGTCTTTTAGATGAAACACCGGATATGCCCGATGAGGAGAAAGCAAAATATATCCATACTGCATGGGAAAAGGCGAACCGGCTCAGGACCCTGGTGAATGAGTTTTTTGAGATTACCCGCAGCCATTCGGAATCTCTTCCGCTTCATAAGACAAAGGTTGATCTTTTCTATATGATTGCTCAGATTTCAGATGAGTTGTATCCGCAGTTGAATGCATGCGGAAAAATCATAGAGAATCATGTAGATGAGGACATATCTGTATATGGAGACTCTGATAAGCTGGCCAGAGTGTTTAATAATATCCTGAAAAATGCCATTTCTTATAGTGCGGAAAACAGCGTTATCAAAGTCTCAGCCAGAGAGCTTTCAGAATGGACGGTGATTCGATTTGAAAATGATGGGGAAATTCCGGAGGATAAGCTCAATGTGATTTTTGATAAATTCTGCCGTTTAAGCAATGCGAGATTAAGCGAGACAGGAGGCTCCGGCTTGGGGCTTGCTATTGCAAAAAATATTATTGTACTGCATGGCGGACAGATAAGGGCTGAAAGCAGTAATGGACGCACTGCTTTCATCATTGAAATCCCATCAGCATCATCCAAAATCTCTTTCACAGCATCTTAGAAAAAAATCAATTTAAGTATGAAAATTGCCTGTTCATCAATGGTATGCTAGATTTACCTAAGAGAACAGGCAATTTTTATGAAACCAACTATTAAAACATAGGAGGGGGACAGTATGATTTTTTTATGAAAAGCGCATTGTGTGATAAGCCCGGTAAAAAATAAGATGATATAATGTGAACATCAAATACAGGAGGTACAACAATGTACGCATGGGAAGCAATCGAACAATCCTTAACATTTATAGAGGAACACTTAACAGAAGAAATTTATACGGAGGAACTGGCAAATATTGCCGGCCTGTCCCCTTTCTATTTTCAGCGTTTGTTCAAGCGGCTGGTAAATAAACCGGTTCAGGAATATGTGAAGCTCCGCCGTCTGGCAAAGGTGATTGAAAATCTGGGTAATACCGAACAGAGAATACTTGACGCTGCCCTGGACTATGGCTTTACAAGCCATGCAAATTTTACGCGGGCCTTCAAGGAAACGTATGGAATCACACCCGAAGAGTACAGGAGAGATTTACCAATGCTCAACACATTCGACAAGCCGGAAGTTTCCATGAATTACGTCTTAGTAGATGAAGGGGTTCCGCTGGTGGTAGGAAATATCGTCTTGGAAATCCAGAGAAAAACGTTGACGGAACCGGAAGTTTACCTCGGCTTTGAAACTAAAGTCCGTATTTCCGAACAGATTCCGGCTGGTGAAAGCACAGGTGTAGATGTGCCGGGACAGCTCTGGAAACGCTACCATATGGAGAAGACGTTAATCGCAGAAGACGTCGATGCCAATGTGGAAATGGGAATGTCCCATACGGAAGATACGGCACAGGGCCTTTTCACGTATTTTGCGGGAGGTCTTGTTCGAAATATCCCGCATAAACAGCAGGAAGACTTTGTAAAGAGAGAACTCCCTGCGGGAGAATACATTGTTTGCAGGATTGAAGCAGAAAGTTTTGAGGATTTGGTAACGGTTGCCTTGAATCAGGGTGGAAAATACCTTTTTGGTACATGGCTGCCGCATCACAGCTTAACAACGGAGCCTTTTTCAGCAGAAAAGTATTATCGTGACCTAAAGGACATGGCCTGTATGGAAATTTGGGTCAAGCCCATACCGTTGGAAAAAAAAGAGTAGGAGGGATATTGGGATGGATTGGAATATGCTTTATACAAACGGCGATGCTCCATCTCTGAAGCAAATAGCGGAGTATATTGACAATCCGTTATGGGCAGAGTTTGACAGCCGCATCCGGTCCGCTTACCGGATTGAGCCTTATATGGATTACAGCCGCTGTTCCATGCAGCCAGGCTGGAATATTAAATACAAGAAAAGCGGGAAATCTCTTTGTACCTGTTACCCAATGCAGGGTTATTTTATCGCTCTTGTGGTGATAGGAAGCCGTGAACTTACGGAGGCAGAATTATTAATGCCGTTATTTTCTGACTATGTGCAGAAAGTATTCAGAGATGCAAAAACTGGTAACGGACAGAAATGGCTGATGTTAGAAGTACGGGATAAGGAGATTATGAATAATGTTTTTGAACTGATAAATCTTAGAAAGAGGAGTATATCGCCTTAGGAATTTCTTAATCATTCATTTACCATTCCATAGAAAATCAATTATCTCAAATTAAAAAATTGCCTGCTCATCAATGGTATGCTTAAACTGCCTGATAGAGCAGGCAATTTTTATATGAAAGGAGGTAATTTTAGAGTATGGAGGTGGCTGTGAGAAAGAAGTTAAGACGGATTTTTACAATAATGGGAACAACAGCACTGATTTTTACCATAACAGCCTGCGGGAACCGCATGGATGCCATGCAGCCGGATTCTTCCTATGTTGCAGACTTTTTTGATATTCCGGACTCAGTGACAGGAATCGAAAGACTTCTGCTCAAAGATGATATGGCCTATATGTGCTGTCTGGAGGAAGATGGCACGTCCTATCTGGCAGCAATGAACATTGATGACGGTAAATTTTTGAAACAGAATCTGGAGCTGGACGCCTCGGTTTCGCTTCTGGATTTTGGCTTTGCCCCGGACAACAGTATCTGGGCGGTTTGCCTGGAACAGGCCGGTGTCTATAGTTTAAGGAAATTTGACAACAGCGGTTCACTGGTTCAGTCGGTTGACCTGGCAGGTGTGATGGACACCTCAGTCATATCGGCAGTTGGAAGAGATTTGTTCCTCAGCATTGATAGAGAGGGAAATATCTGTGTGGCTGCTAAAGGCAGAAATACGCTGGTCTATCTGTTCGACAATGACGGCAGTTTCTTATTTTCTCTCGACTATGAGGGAAATCTTATGACAACCACAACGACTGCCGGGGGACAGATTGGTATTTGTGCAACTTCCCCGGACCGTATGAACTATGACCTGCTGACAGTGGACATGAAGAGCCTGGATTGGAGTAAAGATAAAATCTATCTGGGCGCAACAGCAGGGCTGTACGGAGGTGTGAACAAAGATTTCTATCGGTTTGATTCTTCGGTTTTATATGGTTATGCAGCGGGCGCGCAGGAGGGCAGCCCGGTCTTTAACTGGTCGGATATGGGACTTGGCACATCAGAGGTTCATCTTGGAGAATGCACGGACGGGCGTTTTGTGGTCCTGGCAGCCTCATCTAATCAGACTGAGGTATTATCGTATGAAATGGCGGTTCTGACCAAGGGGGCGGATGAGAGGGAGAATTTGAGTATGGTGAGCCTGAGCGCGACCCCCGGCCTTGTCCAGGCCGTATCTGATTTTAACAAAACAAACGACAGGTATAAGGTTGAGCTGACAGAGTATTTTCCGTATGCGCAGAATGTGACTGACGAGGAATGGGATAATGCCATTATAAATCTTAATACACGTATCATCTCCGGCGATATGCCGGATATCCTGGATATGAGTCATTTGTCTGTACAGATTTATCAAAGCAAAGGGCTTTTAGAAGATCTCTATCCATATATGGAACATGATCCGGAAATCAGGAAAGAGGATTACTTTGAAAATGTCTTTGAAGCTATCAGCCTGGATGGAAAGCTGCCCTATCTTACGGACGGAGCAGCCATATCCACTATGCTGGCCGGTGAAGATATTGTGGCTGGAAACGATGGCTGGACCATTCAGGAGCTGGAAAAGGTCCTTGATACTTACGGAGCCAATTCCATAAACAATCTGTCTGGTGCTTCCTTCCTGAAAATCATGCTTCAGACAGATGGCAGTTTTATTGACTGGAATTTGGGCAAATGCTCTTTTGATTCACCTGAATTTGTAAAAATGCTGGAATTTGCCGGCAAAATACAGGAAAGCAGCCAGAACAGCTTTGGAGGAACGGAGATGAGCGAAAGCTATGCAGCAGCCTATGAGACTGTGCTGAGCGTTTACCACATCACCCGGTACAGAAATTATTACAACGGGAATCTGAGATTTCTTGGACTTCCCGGAGGCGGCGGTGAGTACCACGTAATCAAACCGGAAGTGAAGGTTGGAATCTCCTCGTCCAGCTCCCGGAAGGAAGGGGCATGGGAATTTGTCAGAACACTATTGACAGAGGAGCATCAGATGTCATGTATGATGCTTCCGATTCATAAGAGGGCGTTTGATAAGGTCACGCAGGCGGCGGTGGATGGAAAATCTGTCTGGACATGGATTTACGAAGACGGCAAGGCAACAAAAGAAGATGTGGAGCTGACAATGCAGCTTTTAAACAGCGCAGCCTATGTGGAGAATGACAATCAGACACTGGAATCACTGATATTAGAGGAGGCCCGGGAATATTTTTCAGGGGCCAGGAGCGCCCTGGAAGCGGCTGAAAGAATTCAGAGCCGGGCCAGTCTTTATATCAATGAGCAAATGTGAAAATTTTTATGCAAAGGAAAGGAGCCAAAACTATGAAAAGACAGCTTATGAAAAGAGGAATGATGGGGATATATGCAGTTATCTGCGCGGGGATGCTTTTGGTTACCGGCTGTGCAGGTATAGAGACAAATACAAAAACGGAAACAGAAAGAATTGAAGCGACAGAGAGACAGGAAAGTAATCCTGTAATTACTGCCAGTAAGGAGGAGAAGGCGGAGGTCCCTGAAAAGCAGGAGGAAGCGGTCCAAAATGATTCGTCTCTGCAAATTCAGGATGATGCCGGGAATGGGGACTCAGATACAATGGATACGTTTGCAGATGCGAATGACATGATGAAGTCTGCTGATTTGAGCGGTACAGCCGGCGAATGCTCGGATACCGGGTGCGTGATTAATACATCGCCCTTTGCGGACGGCACTTCATCTTCAGGAGATGGGGGCAGCATGACGGTTACTTATACAGAAGACACGGTATTTCAAAAGGGAACCGTGAAATCGGATGGCAGCAGCTACTTTTTGGAGGACAGTGAAAAAGACAGGATAGGGGGCAGTGATTTTGTACTGTGTTTCGGGAAACAGCAGGCGGACGGTTCTTACCTGGCAGACAGAATCATTATGATTGTGTTCAATTAACCTGATAGGAGATGATACAGCTATGCGTTTACATATTGGGGAAAAAATAAGAGAACAAAAGGCCATGCTTATTTCCGGAAAGAAATACAGGCCCCTCATAGAAGACCGTGTACAGCGCATGGCTGTATATCTTATGATTGGATTTTTTGCATTCATGTTAGTATGCACAATTATTTCCCGTGTATCGTATTCCTTTACTACCGCCCATGTTTCGGTAGCTTCTATGGCAGGCAAAACGCTGATGAACAGGGTTGAATTGGAGGGGATTATCCATGCGTCAGCGGAGAAAGGGATTAGTCTTCCGGATGGCCTTAAGGCCGTTTCCGTATATGCCGGGAAGGGAAAATCAGTAGAAAAAGGCGAGGCGTTGATAGAATTTGATGTCCCCGCCGTAGAAGAACGGATTAAGAAACTGGAAGAAGAAATCCGTATCCTTAATCTTAAATTGGATATTTCATCAAACAATGGCGGCAATGATGTGATTGAGGCACAGCGTACGCTGGAGGATGCCAAAAAGGCGTATGAGCGGATTGCTGCGAAGTATGCCAGGGCAGAGATGCGGCTGAAAGAAGATTATACAAAGCTTGAAGAAACACTGGCGGATGCGGAAAAGATTCTTATTAATAAGGCAGAAGCGCTTGTGAAGGAAGCGAGGGAAAACCTGCAAAATGTAAGGGAGGACGCGGAGGACGCCATCCGCGCCGCAGAACAGGCGCTGGATGAGGAATCAGAAAATCTTGATGATTCAGAGGATAGTTATCAGCAGGCATTAGAAGCGTATGAGCAGGCGAAAGATGAACTTAATATGGCAAATCAGAGAGTCAGCGAAATAAAGGAAGCGATTGCAGGGAAGCAGCCGGATGATGCCACGGATTATACGGAGGAGCTGAAGGAGGCGGAGGAGGAACTTTCCATTGCGCAAAAGGCATTTAACCAGGCCAAAAAGGAACTTTCAAAAGCAGACTATAACTCATCGTCCTATGACAGGGCAGACGATAACCTGGATTCCATCAAGCGACGCTGGAAACGTAAAATTGATAAAGCCAAAGATGCTCTTTATAAAGCAGAAACAGTGCTGGAAGCAGTCAGGGAAGGAAAAGATTTTTCAACTGAGTCTGCAGTCAGTGAGGCCCAGGCTGCCATTGATACTGCAAGAGAAGCGTTAAACCGTGCCCGGCGTGAGTCAGAGGATAACCAATATTCTGAGGAGGAAGAACTTTATGCTGCGGGAAGGGCAGTTGAGACCGCGCAGGCAGCATTGGAAGATGCCCGGAGACAGGCTGAGGTATTGCAGAAGGAAGGTGAGATTGACAGAATTACCTGTGAATCTGAGCGGTCAGATAAAGAGAAATCGCGTGCTGCATTACAGGAAATTCTGGATAATGGGGGACGTCTTTTGGCTCCGGCCCCTGGAACGGTGGTGAGGACGCTGGAACGCGGGGATAAAACAAAGGAGGGGGAAGATGCAGTCATTCTTTCCTCTGCTGACAGAGGATTTGTTTTTGAAGGAAAACTGGATAAAGATTCAGCGCGCCGCTTTTCAGCCGGGGACAAGGGAGAGCTTCATTACAAATTGGATGGAAGCACACAAAAAGCAGATGTGGAGATTCATTCCATCAGCACGCCGGACGAGTCGGACCAGGTTTTAGTAACTGCGGTTCTGCCGGAGGGAGGTTATACTTCCGGTATGCCGGCACAGCTTTTTCTAAGCAGAAAGAGCGAGACGTATCAAAATTGTCTGCCTCTTACCGCACTCAGAAGTGATTTTGGCGGAGACCACGTATTCGTACTCCGCAGACAAAGCTCTGTACTGGGAACAGAATGGGTCATTGCAAGGGTAGATATAACAGTAAAGGAAAGAGACAGTCAGATGATGTATGTTGACGGCGCGCTTACGTATTCGGATCAGGTAGTTATAAGCTCAAATAAGATCATATCGGAAGGAGACAGGGTCCGCATTGAAAATTAACAGGTTTGCTCATTACCGGGCGTTGACAATATCAGCAATACTGGCAGCGGTTCTTTGGAGTTTCGCTTGTTCTTTCTATAGTACGGCCATCAGTCACTGCACCAGTGTTGGCATTAAATGGGAAAAGGGCGGTGTCAGCCCCTCAGAGCTTATCAGGCAGCAGACGTATGCAAGGCAGGATGGAGCAGGAAACCAGCCGGAGGTCACCTTATGGCAGATATATCCGGAACAGGAGATAATGGCTTCAGATAAAAAGGAGATGAAGGCGGATATAGTTGCCGCCTTTGGAGACTGCGGGGATGTTGTCTCCTCCATGCCGGCTGACGGCGCTTATCCGGCCAGATCGGATGCCTCTGGCTGTGCCGTCAGTACCGGTCTGGCATTCTCCCTGTGGGGGAGTATTAATGTGATTGGGTTGCCGGTAAAGGCGGAAGGAAAGCGGTTCTATGTCCGCGGCATATTTGAGGAGGAAGAACCAAGGTTATTCTTACAGGCGCAGGCGGAATCGAAAGAACCCTTATCCAATATGCAGCTGACGTTTACAGGTCCGGGAGCAGGGGAGAGGGCCGGTCAGTATCTCTCATCGGCAGGTTTTCCGGAGGGACGGATCCTTGACCTGACATTATTTGCATGGGTACTTGGCATGATACTCCGGCTCCCTGCGATCATTCTGGCAATTGGTATCCTTGGGCGCGTGACCAGGCATGGAAAAAGGCTTTTCCGTTATCCCCTACTGCTGGCTGTTTATTTTTTAATCGCTTTCGGTATATTGGCCGTATTATGGTTTTGTATGGATCTGCCTGAGTTTCCTTCCGAGTTTGTCCCCACAATGTGGTCTGATTTTGAGTTCTGGGGAAATCTGTTTCAGGAGCAGGGGAAAAATATGGTCTCCTGGATGGCGGCCGGGCCTGCCTTCCGGGATATGGAGCTTTGGACCTCGTCATTTATGGCAGTGCTGCTTTCTGTGTGTGCCTCTGCCTTTACGGCAGCCGCAGCAATGCTGGTATCCATACGCTCTTACAAAAGAATGATGTTCTATTGTGCGGCATATACACTGACACTTTGCCTTATTTCATTCAAGATAGCCTCTGCTCACAATATGACCTTTTGCAAAGCGATGTATCTTCTGCCATGTCTTTGGATATGTGTGGATTTTCTCTTTTACTGTCTGAAAGAAACACTTGCCGCCGATGTCCGTGAAGGGAGGATTATGGATGAAGAAAAAACGTGAATACAGTGTTCCGATCCGGGAACAAATGGTACCATGGCTGTTTTTGCTGCCGAGCCTGCTGTTCGTGAGCATTATGGTGCTGATTCCTATGCTGGACGCTCTGCGCCGTTCCTTTTTCCTGGCTGCCGGTGACCGGTTTGTGGGATTTCAAAATTATCTGTCAGTCTTGAGGAACCATGCGTTTCAGCTGGCGGCAGCTAATACAGCAAGATTTATCTTAGTCTGCATACCGCTTCTGTTACTCTTTTCCCTGGCTGTTTCCCTGATGCTGGCCTCCTTCAGGGAAAAGCGCGGCATTTTCAAGACCTCGTTTCTTGTACCCATGGCGGTTCCCGTTGCTTCGATTGTTCTTTTGTGGCGTGTGATTTTTCATAAAAATGGACTTCTCAATGCATTTACTGCACTTTGGGGTTTGGTTCCGGTTGACTGGATTGGAAGTAAGGCCGCCTTTGGCGTGTTGGTGTTTGCTTATCTGTGGAAGAATTTCGGATATGATATGGTGCTGTGGCTGTCAGGACTCAGCGCCATAAATCCGGCATTATATGAGGCGGCTCAGATAGACGGCGCCGGAAGCCTCCAGCGGTTTGTGAGGATTACGCTTCCCAATCTTATGCCCACATTATTTACCATTACCGTGCTGTCGCTGCTCAATTCCTTTAAGGTGTTCAGGGAGGCTTATCTGATTGCGGGAGGTTATCCGGATGACAGTATTTACATGCTTCAGCACTTATTCAATAACTGGTACGGCAATCTGGATGTGGATAAAATGTGTGCCGGAGCTGTGATGATGGCAATTCTGGTATTTATTTTAATACTACTGCTGCAAAAAATTATGAACAGAGGAGATAGGATATGAAAAAATGGCTTCTTGGCTTGCCCCTTGTATTGATTTCGGTCTTTATATGGCTGCCTCTTTGGATGCTGATATCCGGTACCTTTATGGGAGGGGCAGAGCTGTCTGAAAATCTTGCGCCTGTCCTGGAGGGCAGGGGAGGAACGGCTGTATGGCCTGTAATGGCGCGTTATCCGACTCTGGCGGCATATGTGGAACTATTATTGGATACGCCCCAGTTTTTTACGGTATTCTGGAATTCCTGCAGGCAGGTTTTTCCAATCATACTTGGCCATGTCCTTTTGGGCGCACCTGCGGCATGGGCATTTGCAAAGTTTCATTTTCGCGGGAAAAAGATACTCTATACCTTGTATATTGTCCTGATGCTGATGCCATTTCAGGTGACCATGGTTTCCAGCTATCTTGTCCTGAACAAACTGGGCCTGATTGATACCGTGTGGGCAGTCATACTGCCCGGTGCGGCATCAACACTTCCGGTATTCATCATGACACGTTTTTTCATGGACATACCGGAGGCGGTCATGGAGGCGGCAGCCGTGGATGGGGCTTCCTCATTTCAGACTTTTTTACGATTTGGGCTTCCGCTGGGAGCGCCGGGCATTCTCTCGGCTGTGGTATTGGGCTTCTTGGAATACTGGAACGCAATAGAAGCGCCTCAGGCATTCTTAAAAAACCAGGCGCTCTGGCCGCTGTCATTATATATGTCAAACATCACGGCGGATAACGCCGGGGTATCATTAATTGCATCACTGATTACACTGATGCCTCCTCTTTTGATATTCCTGTCCGGGCAGAAATATCTGGAGCAGGGCATTATATCTTCCGGAATGAAAGATTAACACAGGGGATTAATATATGGAAAACAGGAATTTTGCAGGCGATCTGCAGATAAGCAAAGTGAATAAATGGTATCCAGGCGATGTTCATGCTGTTAAGGATATGGATATGGAAATAAAGAGAGGGGAATTTATAGTTTTTGTAGGCCCTTCCGGCTGCGGAAAGACAACGCTGCTGCGCATGATTGCAGGACTTGAGAGTATAAGCAGCGGCGAGGTCATTATGGACGGCAGGACTGTGAACCAGGTTCCGCCAAAGAACCGCGATATTGCCATGGTATTCCAAAATTACGCCCTTTATCCCAATATGAAAGTAAAAGATAATATTGCTTTTCCCCTTAAAATGCAGCATATCGGCAAAACGGAAAGGGAGAAAAGGGTAGCAGAAGTGGCGCAAAAGCTGGAGCTGGATGCTCTGCTTGAAAGGAAACCGGGGGCCTTGTCCGGCGGCCAGCGCCAGCGTGTTGCCCTTGCGCGGGCCATGATAAGAAAACCCGGACTGTTTCTCATGGATGAGCCGTTAGCCAATCTCGATGCGAAGCTCCGCACAGAAATGCGCCGGGAGATTATAACGCTCCAACGGGAGCTGGGGGTAACAACCATATATGTCACCCATGATCAGACGGAGGCAATGACGATGGGGACGCGCATCGCCGTAATAAGCGGCGGTGTTTTACAGCAATTTGGAACACCGCAGGAAATATATAGAAATCCGGCGAATCTGTTTGTTGCTGGGTTCATAGGCTCACCCAATATGAATGTGTGGGACACAGAGCTTATTTCAAATAACGGACAACATTATCTGACCCTGGGAAATGCCCGTATTCCGATGGGTAAAAGCGGTCTGGACGCAAGAGGACTGCAGGGGCCCATTAAGGCAGGTATCCGTCCCGAACACATTGTGCCGGCGGCACCGGACGATCCTCATGCAGTGCGGATGAAAATCAGCATTTTAGAAAATACCGGGCGTGAAGCGGCAGTTTTCCTCACCGGGGCTGATATACCGGATATGACGATGGTAACAGGCGCGGATTTCTCAGGCCGGGCCGGGCAGGAGGTATATATTCGGCTAAAGCCGGAAAAGATACTTCTATTTAATACAGAGACAGGATGTGCATATGGAGATGTTTATGTATAGAATATATTCAACAGGGATAGAAACTGCGGCTGCATCAGCGATACTGATACCGATTCTTTTTTTATATCATATATTTATATTTCATAACATAAAAAAGACGGCAGCCTATATACTTTTTTCATTATATCTGGCTGCAATATGCTTTTTAGTGGGATTTCCCAATATAGCAGGGATGAGAATCGTTTTATCTCATAACTTTATTCCTCTGCGTGGGATGTTGACCGATATAACGAACAGCTATCTGAATGTTTTGCTTTTTATCCCATTAGGTATATTTGTTCCATGCTTATGGCCCGAATACAGAAGTATGATGAAAACAGTGGGCTTGGGCCTGATGACATCACTGGGTATTGAAATACTGCAGATATTTACCTTTCGCGCAACCGATATAAATGATGTGATAACGAATGTGGCAGGTACAATGATAGGATATTTAATAGGAAAATTGATTATTAATCGGTTTCCACAATTAAACTGGCTTGGCTGCAAGGAACGTGAGTTATATCTTTTATATGTAACGGTTGGCGTAGTAATGTTTTTTTCCCAGCCGTTTATTCAGTCTGTATTAGGTAATTTCTCTTTATAGGGAATTGCCTGGCAGCACAGGAGATGTTACAATGATAAAAAACAAGGAAAGAGGGAAACACAGGTGTGTAAACCGTTTAGGGAGGCAGCATGAAAGGATTCCATCGACAAAATAAATTATTTTCTCTCTGTGGATTGAATTGTGGGCTTTGCCCTATGTATTTGAATAAAAATTGTCTCGGTTGTGGTGAGGAAAATCACTCATGTAAAATAGCAAGGTGCAGTATGGAACATAATGGGATAGAGTATTGCTTTCAATGCAATGAATACCCCTGCGAAAAATACGAGAAGATAGACAAATTTGATTCTTTTATTTCACATCGAAACCAGAAGAGCGATTTAGAGAAGGCCCGGCAGATTGGGATTGAAGCTTACAATGCAGAGCAGGAAGAAAAGGTAGAAATACTGGGCACTCTTCTTGCAGGATATAATGATGGCCGTAAAAAGACCTTATTTTGTGTTGCAGTAAACCTTCTGAAGATTCATGAACTGAGAGCAGTACTTGGAAAAATTGAGAACAGATCCGATTTGGAAAACCTGACGCTCAAAGAAAAAGCGCTTTTACTGCTTGGTTGCTGAAGGCGGAAGCAGAAAAGAATAATATTGACTTGAAACTGCGAAAGAAAAAGTGAGAATTTGGATACAGACATCGTTCATTAATGGATAGTGAGGAATTGAGAATCGAAGTGAGTTCATCGAAATGTATCCGGTTCTTGGAAAGGACAGAAGAAGAGAGGTGTATTTTTGGTAAGAGAGTATCTGCATATGAATGTTTATGATGCGTTTTTAGCGCGGATGCATTTTCTCTTTGAGGAGTTTGATCATATCTATGTCTCTTTTTCCGGAGGCAAGGACAGCGGTTTGCTGCTCAATCTGGTTCTGGATTATCGGAATCAGCATTATCCGGAAAGGGCCATTGGCGTGTTTCATCAGGACTTTGAGGCACAGTATACGGTGACGACTGAGTATGTGGAACGCACCTTTGAACGGATTCAGGATCAGGTTGAGCTTTATTGGGTCTGCTTGCCCATGGCCACCAGAACCGCATTAAGCAGCTATGAGATGTACTGGTATCCATGGGATGATACGAAGAAGGAACTCTGGGTCCGGGAGATGCCACAAAAAGAATATGTCATCAATCTGGAAAATAATAGAATGACTACATATCGTTACCGGATGCACCAGGAAGATTTGGCAAAACAATTCGGGCGCTGGTACCGGGACGCCCATGACGGCGGAAAAACAGTATGCCTGCTTGGAAATCGGGCAGATGAATCTTTACAGCGGTACAGCGGGTTTTTGAATAAAAAATATGGCTATAAGGATACCTGCTGGATCAGCAAACAGTTTAAAGATGTCTGGTGTGCCTCCCCTTTATACGACTGGTCTACGGATGATGTATGGCACGCCACCTATTTATTTGGTTATGACTATAACCGCCTGTATGATCTCTATTATATGGCTGGACTGAAGCCCTCGCAGATGCGTGTGGCCTCCCCGTTTAATGACTATGCGAAGGATGCCCTGAATCTATACCGCGTCATAGACCCGGAGATTTGGTGCAAGCTTGTAGGGCGTGTACAAGGCGCAAATTTCGCTTCCATTTATGGAAAGAGCAAAGCGATGGGCTACCGGAATATTACTTTGCCAGAGGGGCATACATGGAAATCTTATACGAAGTTTTTATTGGATACACTGCCCAAAAGGCTGCGGAATAACTACGCTAAGAAATTCAATACCTCTATCCAGTTCTGGCATGGGACAGGCGGTGGGTTGGACGAGTCTGTAATTCAGGAGCTTCAGGAGAAGGGGTATCAAATTAGACGAAACGGTGTTTCCAATTATACATTGAACCAAAAATCACGGATTGTATTTGTGGGACCCATACCGGATCACACGGACGATATCAAATCCACAAAGGATATCCCCAGTTGGAAGCGGATGTGTTACTGCATTTTGAAAAATGACCATATCTGCCGCTTCATGGGATTTGGGATGACACGGCAGCAACAGAAACGGTTGGATATGATACGCCGTAAATACAAAAGTATAGAGGAATTCGATTATGAAGTATAAAAGCCCAGTTTATAATGTGATAGCTGTTCCAATAGAGAAGGTACGGCCCAATAACTACAATCCAAATAAGGTTGCTCCGCCGGAAATGAGGCTGCTTTATGAGAGCATCAAAGAAGACGGATATACGATGCCGGTCGTATGCTATTATGTAAAATCGCAGGATATTTATCTGATTGTGGACGGCTTCCACCGGTATCAGGTGATGATGGATCATCCGGATATCTACGAGAGAGAACAGGGATTGCTGCCGGTTTCTGTCATTGAGAAACCGATTGATAAACGTATGGCCAGCACCGTTCGCCATAACAGGGCACGAGGCACTCACGATGTGGATCTGATGAGCAACATCGTAAAGGAACTTCATGAGTTTGGGCGATCAGACGCCTGGATCTCAAAGCATTTGGGAATGGATAGAGATGAAATTTTGCGTCTCAAGCAGATTACAGGTCTTGCCGCGCTATTCAGGGATATAAAATTTGGAGAGGCGTGGCGCCCTGTAGAGGAAGAGACGGAAAAAGAGTAAATAATATTAATGAGTGAAAGTAATAAACGCCCTTTGGCAGAAAAATAAGTGATGTTCTGCAAAGGGAATCAGATATTAATTATGGAGGTATGCTTGCAAATGGATAAATGGTTCACGATTGATCAGATTGATGAAGATACATATATTATCAGCGAATACCGGCATTGGGAGGAGACGCATTGCTATCTGTTAAATGGATCCAGCCGCAGCTTATTGATTGATACGGGTCTGGGAATCTGCAATATTTATGATGAAGTAATGAAGCTGACAAATAAGCCTGTTACGGCCGTTGCCACCCATATTCATTGGGATCATATTGGGGGTCATAAGTTTTTTCCGGACTTTTATGCCCATGCGGAAGAATTGAGCTGGCTGAACGGTGAGTTTCCTCTGACAATAGAAACAATCAGAGAGATGGTGGCAGACCGCTGCGATTTACCAGACGGTTACGATACAGGCTCTTATGAGTTTTTCCAGGGAACGCCAACTAAGGTATTGGAGGATGGAGAGAACATTGAATTAGGTGGACGGAATATACAGGTATTGCATACTCCGGGTCATGCTCCGGGGCATATGTGTTTCTGGGAATCAGACAGAGGTTATCTGTTTACCGGAGACCTGGTTTATAAGGACACTTTATTTGCCTATTATCCGTCAACAGACCCGGACGCATACCTTGCTTCTCTTGAAAAGATTTCGGAGCTTCCGGTCAAAAAGGTTTTTCCTGCGCATCATAGTTTGGATATTCAGCCGGAGATTTTAATCAGAATGAGAAATGCGTTCAGGCAGTTACGGGAAGATGGTAAATTACATCACGGCAGTGGTACATTTGACTATGGAGATTGGGCAGTATGGTTATAAAAAAAGGAAGCAGTATAATTTCATTTAGTTGTGTGCTATACAAAAGGCTTTATCAGAAATAAAGAACAGCTATAGATTGAGGAGCGTTTATATGAAGTATGTATGTACAGTTATATCGGTAGCGGACATCAGTGCTGCAAGAAAGTTTTATGAGGAACTGTTCGGGGTAGAAGTCTATCAGGATTACGGAAGGAATATCGCTTTTACCTGCGGTCTGGCATTACAGCAGGATTTTGACTGGCTGGTAAGTATACCAAAGGAAAAGGTACTGAAGAAATCCAACAATGCGGAGATCGTCTTTGAGGAACAGGATTTTGATGGTTTCCTGAATAAGCTGAAAGCATACTCGGACATCGAATATTTGGGAGAAGTCATTGAGCATAGCTGGGGACAACGTGTAATCCGGTTCTACGATTTGGACGAGCATCTCATAGAGGTTGGAGAGGATATGCAGATGGTAGTAAAGCGCTTCCTTGCTTCTGGAATGACTATGGAAGAAGTATCTTCAAAAATGGATGTATCCATTGAGGACCTAACAAAACTTCTGAATAGCTAATGTGCAGCGGGCATATAAACAAATTAGAATTTGGAGAGGTGAGAAAATGGAAATTCGATATATTATACCTACCGATGATAGAATGGAAATAAGCAAGATATATGAGGAAAGTTGGAAATGCGCATATAAAGGCATAATACCTCAAGACTATCTGGATTCGATTCCTAATGGACGCTGGTCGTCAATCTTAGATAACCCAAACTGGAAAACATTGATTTGTATTGACAATGGCAGAATTGTGGGAACAAGCAGTTTTTGTAAATCCCGTTTTGAGCAGTTTCACGACTGGGGTGAAGTTATTTCGATATATCTGCTACCGAATTATATGGGTAAAGGCTATGGAAAAACTCTTATGAAATCTACCCTTTCAGAATTAAAAATACAAGGATACGAAAATATCTTTTTATGGGTTCTTGAAGAAAACAGCAGAGCAAGGCATTTTTATGAACAATTTGGTTTTTCACCGACAGATGATTTTTTAGATTATAATATTCGGAGGGAAAGAATTGCGAGAAGTCCGATATATCTACAAATAGCGATAAATTCCAGTTTGTCGAGGAATATGTCGTATAAATCATTTTAGGTTTGCCGGTAAGTAACACAACAGAGATCTGGATAGGCATCTCATAGAGGTTGGCGAGGATATGAAAATGGTGCTCAGGTGTTTTCTGGCGTCAGGTATGACTATGGAAGAAGTCTCTGTGAAGATGGATGCTTCTATTGAGGATTTGACCAAACTTCTGAATACCTAATACGTGGTGAAGGAATAAACTAGTGGAAAGTTGAGAGGTAGGACAATGGATTCAGTGGAGAAAATAAAATATTTCTATGAAACTATCATATCTGAAAATCAAATTGGAAAAGTAGCAGAGTTTGTCCATGAAAAATGTTGTGTGAAAATGGGAGAAAGACTGATTCCAGTTGGCATTGAAGGTATGAAAGAACACATACAAGCAACAAAGCTGACATATCCCGATTATAAGATGAAGATTATTAAGCAATTTTGTGATGGTGATTATGTCATCTCTGAATTTGTAATGGAGGGTACACATAAAGGTGAATGGCTAGGAATGAAGCCAACCAACAAACGATTGGTATTTACTGGCATTATTGTTGATAAGGTAGTTGATGGGAGGATTGTGGAGCATGGAGGTGCAGTAAATACATTTGAAACTTTATTTGAAGCAGGTATGATAGGAGCAATATAATTTTGAAACGTGAAATCGAAAAATAAGAATAGGGGGTAATTTCCCTACTCTTATATTGTACGAAATTTTGAGGAGAGTAAAATTAAATGTTAGACAGGACGATACCATTTTATAACACTATTCTTCGGTGTGATCGTTATTTAACCACTACACCAATTTTGCATAATGGATATGAATTCCGTATGTATCAAGATGGAGATGAGCGAAAGTGGGCACAACTTGAATATGAAATTGGAGACTTTGATTCAGTTGATGAAGCAGAGCAGTATTTCATTTCAACTTATTGTTCAAAAAAGGCTCTTGATATTACAGAAAGATGTGTATTTGTAGTCAATGAAAAAAATGAAATTGTTGGTTCTTGCATTGCGTGGAAAGAATTAAGAAACGATACATTGGTTGCTTCCCTGCATTGGCTTGTTGTTTCCCCTCAATATCAGGGTAAAGGTATTGGAAAAGCTCTTTGCCAGAAGGTTATGCAGATTTTCGTTGTAAACGATGAGTTTCCAGTATATATCCACACTCAACCATGGAGTTATAAGGCAATCATTTTATATGTTCGACAAGGATTTAAGATTCAAAAAACAGACAGTTTTTCTCAATATGAAAACCAATTTAACTTTGCTATGAATACTTTGAAAAAAATATTACCGGAAAATCAATATGAGGAACTGACATACAATATCGAATTATAAATTCTTTAGGTTGTCGTGAGTAGCACAACAACAATCGGGATGGGCATCTCATAGAGGTTGGAGAGGATATGCAGATGGTAGTAAAGCGGTTCCTTGCTTCTGGAATGACTATGGAAGAAGTATCTACGAAAATGGACGTATCTATTGAGGATTTGACAAAACTTCTGAATAACGAGAAAAAATAAAATTTTCAAATATGCTCAAAAACAGAGGAGGATAAAATGCCATATACATTTCAATCAGTGAAAAGCATGGAAATATTAACAGATAGCAGTAAACTATATAATTTCATTGAAGACTTTTCAGATTATGGAAATCAGTTTTCAATCATATGCGGTAAAATCAAAGCGCTATTTGGTCAACCGATTTATGAAACGAAAAATCTGGAGAATCTTTTTTCATACTGTATTCTGGCGACATCGGAAGAAGTTTACTTAGATATTTACTGTGCAGGCTCAGGTCTTGCAGTTGGCGGTATATCGGACGAAAAATCCAGAAAGGCAGCAAAGGCTTTAGTAGATTATGTTCGACAAGCAAAAGCGATTGACTACGCACATAAAGCTTACAACTTAGACGGACCTACTACTCTTGAATTCGGAATTAAAGATGGTACCCCTTATTATAACGAAACAGAGTTAAGTCTTTCGGAGAAAGAATTTAGAGAACTGTTTTTCAATATGTACAAAAACGGGGATGCAAAATAAAAAATGATATGCTGAAGAATTTGAATGGGAAATTGGAGTTATTGGTTTTCTGCGCGGGAATCATACAGAATGAGACTATGATTGAGTATGCAGCACAAAACCGACATGAAACAGAACTTTACTCAAAGTTCAATCAGTATTATGGGTAATGATTGCATACTGTGGGCTGGATTGTGGAAAATGCGAGGCATATCTTGTAACAATCAATGACGATTAGGTGTTGCGTGAGAAAACTGCAAAGCGGTGGGCCGAGTTAAATAATGCTCCCATTTTGCCTGAACATATCAATTGTGAAGGATGTCGTGTTGATGGAATTAAAACTGTATTCTGTGATAGTCTTTGTGTAATGCGATAACTTCAGGTTTGTCGGTAAGTGTAACACAACAGAGGTCTGGAGGGGCATCTCATAGAGGCTGGCGGGGATTTAGAAAAGCTGCCGTGTAGCTGAGCGGGAAAGAAAATAAGAAGTTGTGTGGCTTGAAAATTGTAAGTTGTTTTTATGCGTTCTTGGCGTAAAAGGGTGTATTTTAAATTGAAAGGAAGTCGGGTGCTAATGAAAGAAATCATCAACTTCATTGAAGCGAATGTGGATGGAAAAACGCTGTTTACAAAGGAATTAGTTTACGAACTTGAAAATGGTGCGTTACAGGGCGTTTACTCAGATCAAATATCTTTCTCTAATCTAAAATATTCTCAGAGCGGATTTCAGTGGTGTATCCCTGTTCCGATTTGAACTAGCGGAGCGAAAAAGCACCAATAGTTTGACTGGCTGTTTTCGTTTCATTTCAGCTTCAGGGAAAAATATGGCAGCAGAGGCTATCGTAAGTGGAATTTATGATATGCATCTTGAAAATGATGTGCTGAAGTTATCGGAAGATCAGGTCTTATATCGGGATCAGCCGATACAAGAAGGGCATTTTAAGTCCGTTGCATTTCAATCGGAACATCGTTTTTATGTTAAAGCTAATAAGCTACACTATGAATACAACGGCAAGTGTTTTGATGTGGACTCAAAAACTATGCGGCGTAACGATAGCTCCGATACCTTTCCTACGTTTATTTCAATCGAAAAGTAAGAAATGACGAATCAGTTTGAAAGGAGCGCAGAGATGGATGTTAAGAAATTTTGGAATGCAGTTTTATGGCAAGGTTAAGATCCGGTCTTATTTCAAGCAAACAACCTATATAAATTGGTATTGCATCAATGAGCATTTTTCCGTTGAAAAGTTGAATCCAGAATTTCCTATGAAATAGTCGAAGCGGTTGCGATTCTGACGCATGATGAGTCTGTTAAATATTTTGACTATATAAAAGGGATTAAAGTAAATCCTGTTGCATTAAAAGTCAAATTAGCAGGTTTGGCTCACAATTCAGATGACAGCCGATGGATAGGAACCACGCACATAGCAAAGAAATTTTATTAAATACGCTACCTTAAATTAGATAATGAGTATTTTTCAAAAAAGTTGGCTTATAACAATTTATCAAATCGGGATTTTCAGAGGTGAATAGAATGATTCATTTGGAAAAGATAAATGGCGAAATTGTCTGGGATATTCTAAAGTTAAAAGTCTCAGATAGTCAGAAATCTTTTGTTGCTGGCAATGATATCAGCATTATTGAAGCGTATACCACTATTACATCCAACGGGTATGCTTTTCCGTTTGGAATTTATGAAGATAAACATCCGGTCGGCTTTGTGATGATTGGTTATGGCAAAGATGATTATTGGAAGGATGCACCTGCTATAGCAGAAGGAAATTATAACCTGTGGAGATTGATGATAGATAAGAACTATCAAAACAGGGGATATGGGAAAAAGGCTGTAGAACTTGCGTTAAGATTTATCAGAACATTTCCCTGTGGTAAAGCCGATTCCTGTTGGCTGTCATATGAGCCAGAGAACACGGTTGCCAAATCGTTGTATGCCTCTTTTGGATTTATAGAAACTGGAGAAAAAGATGGAGAAGAACAGATTGCCGTATTAAAGCTCTAAGACAACTTCAGGTTTGTCGGTGAGTAACACAACAGAGATCTGGCTGGGCATCTCATAGAGGTTGGAGAAAATATGAAAGTGGTGGTCAAGCGTTTTCTTGATTCCGCCTTGACGATGGAGGAAGTCTCTATGAAAATGGATGCTTCTATTGAGAATGCGACAAAACTTCTGAATAACTAATATGTGGTGGAGGAATAAACAAGTCGATAATTGAAAGGACAAAAGTAAAAATGATTTCTTCAATTTATAACAGACGAAGCACACGGTAATTCATAGATAAACCTATATCTCAAAAAGATATTATAGATATTATCCAAAGTGGAATAAAAGCCCCTTCTTCTAAAAATAGACAACCATGGAAGTTCGTTGTGATACAAGGAAATGCTAAGGAAAACATGATAAATGTTTTCAGGTTGGGAATCGGGAGAGAAGAAAACGATAGCGCATTGTTACCGCAAAGCAGACAACACATAGCTTCTGCAAAATACACTATTGATATTATGGCAGAAGCACCAACCATAGTCTTTGTTGTTAATTCACTGGGGAAAAGTATTATGGAAGAATTAACAACAGAAGAACGTGTTTATGAAATCTGTAATATTCAATCTATAAGTGCTGCTATACAAAATATGCTTCTCGCCGCGACTGAGAAGGGAATAGGTAGTCTTTGGATATGTGATATTTATTTTGCATATCCAGAACTGTGTAAGTGGTTGAATAGTGACGGACAACTTATTGCAGCTATTGCATTTGGTTATCCAAATGAATTTCCTAAAGAAAGGCCACGCAAGAAGATTGATGATGTAGTGGAGTGGAGAAAGTAATTTGTCAGAATAATAACTTCCAGTTTGTTGAACTGGAAAATTTGAATTGATTTATCTGCAGTGAATATGAAAACAAAAGGACAGAAACCATATGAAAACAACACAAAATTTAAAGCGGGTGAAGGAGCTATTGCTTACCCCACCCACGTTTTCAGATAATAAGGCCCGACTGCAAACGAATCTGGATACTGATTTTCTCAAACTAATCGCCATTGTTTCAATGCTCATCGACCACATCGGCAGCGTCTTTTTCCCGGAGGTAAGGGTGCTGCGTTGGATCGGACGGCTGGCGTTTCCGATTTTCTGTTATTGCATGACAGTGGGCCTGCTATATACTCATGATATCAAGAAATATTTATTCCGTTTGGGAATATTTGCACTGATTTCTCAACCCTGTTATATCTTTGCCTTTCATCCGTATGACTTTTGGTCGCAGTTTACTAACTGGAATATCTTCTTTACTTTGTTTCTAAGCCTTTTGGCGATGTATGGATGGAAAGAACGCAAATGGTGGCTGTTCGCACTGACTTTTTTTGTGATTTCATGGTGGAACTTCGACTACTCCAGCAACGGAATTTTTTTGATGCTGGTGTTCTATCTCTGCCGCAACAATCCGGTAGTAGGGGCCATGTTCTATCTGCTGTTTACAGTTCCGCCAGCGCTTTTCGCCCGCCCCGGTGATTTTCGGAATCTCACCTTGGGTGGTCTTACATTTGATTGGACTTTTGCAATGGCCTTTGCCGCTTTGTTTATCTTCCCCTGTACCCATACAAACCTGAAGGTTCCACGTTGGTTATTCTATGCCTTTTATCCGATTCATTTGCTAATTATTGGCCTAGTTCGGCTGGTTCTCAAGGTATAATGTTAAGCTTTGTCAATTCATGTTTGTCGTGTTCTTTTAAACCTTATTTTCTTAACCCTTTAAATTAAGAAGCATGGTTTGCAAAACTCTATTTTGCAACCAGGTATTTGATGCCTATGGAGGAAACGCATATGGATATTCAGAAAATTATCAGTTTAGTAACAAAAACGCAAGGGCTAATTAAAAACCGTGAAATGGCCGCTCATGTAAAAGAGAAAGGTCTTGCAGATTATGTAACGCAGGTAGATATTGCCGTACAGAATTTCTTAAAAAAGGAACTGTTTGCCCTTGCGCCGGATATTCAATTCCTTGGAGAAGAAACCGGATTGCAGGAAATAAAAGCGGATAGCTTTTGGATTTTAGACCCTGTTGACGGGACGACAAACCTTATGCACGACTATCAGCACAGCGTTGTATCTTTAGCCCTTTGCCGCCAGGGGGATATTATTATGGGAATTATATATGATCCCTTCCGCGATGAAGTGTTTTCTGCAATTAAGAGAAAGGGCAGCTTTCTAAATGGGCAGCCCATACATGTATCAAATGCAGAAAAACTATCCGACACAATGATTGGGCTGGGAACAGCAAAAAGAGAAGTGGCCGATGAAAATTTTGCCCGGTTCCGCAGGGTGTTCGGTCAGTGCCAGGATGTCCGCAGGATTGGCTCTGCCGCTCTGGAACTGGCATATACCGCCTGCGGCAGACAGGGAGGCTATTTCGAGATATATCTAAATCCCTGGGACTATGCAGCCGGCATGCTTATGATTCAGGAAGCAGGAGGCAAGGTAACTGATTTTACAGGAAAACCGCTTGAACCGAAAAAGGGGAGCAGTGTGGTGGGAACAAATGGATTTATCCATACAGAACTGTTAAAGTTACTGTAAGCTATGTGTTCACTTGGGTACCCTGATGTAGGAGAAGGTTAACTTCTGGGTATCATCTTCTCGAAGCAAAAAATCAGAAGCCAGTCCAGAAAGTGGTGGAACTAACAATGTTCTATTCAATTCTCGGAAAATGCGGACTTTAATGTGGAGGCGGTTTACCCATTGCAAGAGCCGCGAACATCCTATCAGTCATGGCTAATGTAACTTTAGATAGGATAAGATTCTAGCTGCTGGTAGTCAGGAGCTTTGTTGTGTGGAAACTATTCTGTCCTTAGGGAGGAGGAGAATTATAATAGAGTACTGGAGTTCCTTTGAGTTTCATTTCCTTTGAGAATTTGAACAGATAGAGCCTCGTTGAAAATCCTATAGTATACTGACTAAAAAAATGTGAGCAGATGACTATTAGGATAATTTATTAAGCCTGAGCGAATTATGAGACCGTGTGTGCAGTTCAAAAGTTATGATGATTATCTAAAATTGGCTTATTAAAGAGCGGGCTGGTAATCTGCTTTTGGAGGCGTTATGAAAGGCTTTGAGAGACAAAACCAACTGCTATCCCTCTATGGATTGATTTGTAGGCTTTGCCTATGCTATTAATTAAGAATTGTCGGTATTTCTTACGGGTGTTGTAGTAAAGGCAGTGTATCAAAAACCAATAAATTAGCTGATGGTCTGGACTCTTCAAGTACATTACCTCTTTATGGATGATGGACACTATTTTATTAAGTTAATATAGAACCGGAAATTAAACATAAACTATTATCCCTAAATATAAAGGTATATAACTTAGAGAAAGGAAGAGTAGCAAAGAGCCAAAGACTTAAAGAATGCGATATAGCAAAAAGCCAATATCAACAATTCTTTTTAAGGGGAACAGTACAAAGCTGTTCCTCTTTTGTTTTCAAAATAACAGTATACACCCTCATGAGCAGGGGAATATATAGGACAAAGGTTCGTGGCCCACCATAGTCTTTCTGAAAAGAGATAATTCTACATTCGGAGGGACTATGAAAGTGAAAAAGAAAGATAATATCAGATACCGTTTTACGGGGTATGTATTAGCAGCTTTAAAACGTGCCAAGAGAGATTACATATGCCGTGAAATAAAAATAAGCAATCATGAAAGCCCGTTAGAGAAGATGCTTCCAGAACCGTTGTGTGATATAACGGACAGTAAGCCATTTTTATGGGAAGAAACGGAGCAGATTCCACTGATACCGGATGAAGTTCGTCAGTATATGGAAAGCCAGATTGGTGAGTCAGGAGAAACGGCGCTTGATGCTCTGACAGATATGGAAATTCTTGTAGTGTTTATGAAGGTTTTTAGACAGCTGACATATCAAGAGATCGGCAGGCATTTGGGCATGGACTATAAAAAGGCCGGCTCTGTTTTTAACTATGCGAAGAAAAAAATGAGGAAAGGATGGAAAATACGGAATGAATTTTAAAGAACTGTTAATGAAGGCTAAGCAGGGAGACAAGGGGGCAAGAGAGGAACTGTTTTTGATGTACCGTCCCATGGTGTTAAGCAGGTCCAGAATCAAAGGAATCTTTTCAGAGGACTTATATCAGGAACTTTCTAAGACCTTTGTATCCTGTATTGAACAGTTTTCTATTGAGGGGACTGAAAACGAGCAAAAATAAGACTGAATTTCCTTCTTAATCCGCAGTTAACGACAGGAGGACCAGCAACTATGAGTCTTTAAGGAGACAGAGAGTAAGGGAATACAGCATGCAGAGGCAGGGGTATTCCCTTTTCCTTTAATAGCAATTATCTTTATGTATGCTGCTACATTTATTTCAAGGGTATCTGATACTTGTCCCATAAGCAGCTTAATAGCAATAGGGGGAGTCAGGACCATAAAGACTAGACAAACACTAAGAAGAATTATCTTTGTGCCTCTAAAACCCAGCTTTACACGCTCATTTTACGTGCAACACAAACAGGACGCCTGTCTGAATCGGCAGACAACTTAATGAGTCAGCGCTTTGGGGAATAGGAAAGCCGCCCAAAGGCGGCTCCTAGCTTTCAGCATTTTACAAAATAATAGAACTCTATGTCATCTATCGTAATCCACACATATGGATTGCCCAATATGTCCCTTACACCGTTTACAACCTGTGTGAACGCTTCATGGAATTTTTCATAACTTTCCACTTCGACTGGATTCCATATAATTATAAAGTTAGCGGTCAACCCATCTAGATCTGGTCCCCGTTTATCCCCACAAAGGAAATAGGATTCGCTTAACCATGCGTTTACATATATGCCTGTACTCGCGTATACTTTTTTGGCAGCTTTTCCCCAAATCTTAACCAGAATGTTCTGAGTGACGATTTCCGGCATAAGTCCCGCAATGACAACGGTATATCGTTTTGTACGCATATGAATACCCTTTTTTATTAATATATTCAGCGTACAAAGAAAAAGTTATTGGCTGTGGTTTCGCAGCCAGTTTATGGCATTTGATGCGTAAAGTGCACTGCCTAGGGAAAGAATCTCCTCATTAAAGACAACGTGGTCATTATGCATCGGTTTGCCGAATAGCGGATTTTCATCTGGGGTTCCGGCGCCTATTAACATATAGCAGCATGGCCTCTCATAAGTATAAGAGGCGAAATCCTCTGACCCCATGCCGCCTTGTTCAAACAATACTATTTTATGAGGCTCATAGCATTCTTTCATGTAGCTGGTAAGCTCCTTGACCATATCACTGTCATTTTGCAGCGGTGGTGCAGAAGCGATTTCTTTCACACAAGCCTGTCCGCGAAAGAGAGAAGCTGTCTGAATGGAGATTTCTTCAATTCTGTCAAAGATATATTTGGATATCTTGTAATCCATTGTACGAATGCTTCCCTCGAGAATCACATCTTCGGGGATGATATTTGGCGCTTCGCCGGCAGTAAACCTGCCAATGGTAAGGGCGGCAGGTTGGGTGGGAGCAATTTCTCTTGCAATGATTTCCTGGAGAGACAGATAAACATGGGCCGCAATATTGATGGGGTCAACACCTGCTTCCGGCATTGCACCATGGCAGCCGGTACCTTTTATATGAATTTGAAATAAAATACACCCAGCCATGCAGGTACCTGAACCACACATGATCGTTCCGGATGGAATGCCTGAAACAACATGGAAAGCAATGCCTGCATCTACATGGGGATTTTCCAAAACACCGGCCTTAAGCATTGCCTTTGCTCCGGTGAATCCCTCTTCGTCAGGTTGAAATACCAGTTTTACGGTTCCAACCAGATCCTGCTGGTAATGTTTTAATAATTTAGCTGCACCCAGAAGCATGGTTGTGTGCATATCGTGTCCACATGCATGCATATAGCCATTTTCAGAGGCAAATGGAACGGGAGCAGCTTCTTTAATCGGAAGAGCATCCATATCAGCGCGAAGAAGGATTGTTTTGCCGGGCTGCTTACCAGATATAGTGGCAATAACAGCACTTTCGCATATTTTCTGAGGACAATATCCATACTCTTCCAATTTACTAAAAACAAATGATTGGGTTCGTGGTAAGATGCAACCTATTTCAGGATATTGATGTAATGTTCTTCTGATTGATATTAGTTCTGGCTTTAGCTGTTTTGCAGACTCAAAAATTGATTTCATATTAATATCCTCCGGGTTAATATTGACTGAAATTTAAGAATATGAAAATGGTTTGTTTCACATGTTTCTGTTAATGAAGTATATCATAAAAAGTGAAAAGAATGTAAAGTCATATGATAAATAAAACAATGAATTAAGAAAAGCAAACTAGCCATAGGGATACCCTTCATCAATCAATAAATATACACAGACAGGCCGCCGCTAAATTGTAGGGTTTATCATCAAAAAAACGCATAACTACGCCGTTTCTGGCGTAAAAGATTTCAAAAGGTGTTGCGTTCGGGCAGCACCTTTTGTTTGTGTGCCAAGCATGGCACTAATCTTGCTGGTGAAAGTCCAGCCACGGGTTTTTACCGCCAAGTGTAGCGAATCACAAGTCGGTATCAGTAATGATATAGATGGAGGAAGTGGTGTAGCAAAGTTCTTGAGCCTACGAACAGAAACTTGATAAGGCGATTAGGTGGGGAAGGCTGCAAACCAAGCCGAAGCCCAAATGGTAAACGTAAACCGAAGTTGTAAATCAAGAGGTTGTGGAATGAAAGATTAGTGTCTTACCTTGGGAGCGGGTAACTGTTTTTTCATACTCAAATAAGGGCGGCGAGCCGGTCTTATCCGGCCCGCCTTGATTACCAAACTGCAAATGAACGGCACTGTGTCAAGAACGCGCACGGTGCGCGTTCATTTTATTCTTAACACGGGGACGGGCATTTGCCACCCGGCATACTGCCGAAGAAAGGAGCAACCCCGTGAAAAAACCTTTTGCATACATTTCTGCCGCCTGGAGCGGCCAGGAATTTACCGACACCGACCAGGCAGCGGTTTACTGCCGTAAGGTTTATCTGGCCGGTTTTACCCCGATTTGCCCAATCCTGTATCTGCCGCATTTTCTGAATGATACAGTCCACGCCGAACACAAGGACGGGATTGATATGGCGCGGGAACTGCTGCGTCGCAGCCATGTCCTGATTGTCTGCGGCGAGGAAGTGGACGAAGCCGTAAAAAATGATATTGCCGTAGCGCAGCGCCTCGGCATTACGGCCACCACATTGGACGGTATTCTGAAAATCAGGAGCCAGGGCCATGAGGAGGGCTGTTGATAATCTCCACTGGCTGATGCGCTTCCTGTTGCATCGGCTGGTGGTGCCACCTTAGTCGTTCCCCTTTTCCACTTCCACCCTGCCGGAAAGGAGGAATGGCCCAATGCAGGAAGAAATGGAACGAAAGGCCGTGGCAATCAGCGTCAAAGCGGGAAAGCTGACCGCTGATCTGCTGAAAAAGGCCATAACCAAAGCCCTGGCTGAAATGGAGAAAAGCCAGAAAAACCCGAAAATCTATCGGGGCAAACAGAGTGTGAAGCACCTTGTCCGGCAGGGCGCGGGTGTTTCCAATATCGAAGTGACCGACGGAAATATCAAGTCCTTTGAACGTGTGGCCCGGAAATATGGCGTGGATTTTGCGCTGAAAAAGGACACAACAAGCCAGCCGCCCCGCTATCTGGTGTTCTTCAAGTCAAAGGACGCGGACGCGCTGACTGCTGCCTTTGCGGAATACTCCGGCAAGGTAGTCAAGCGTCAGGCCCAGGCTAAGCCCTCCATTCGCCGCCAGCTTGTGCAGCTTCAGGAGGTCGTTAAGAAGATGGCGCAATCCCTGTCCAGGAATAAGCAACAGGAGGTGGCACGATGATAAAACTCCCCAAAATCAATGCGGCCAAAGCCGCGAAAGCCAGTTTGCCCTATGTGGTTATGGGGGTGCTTGCGACCAAGCTGGGGGAAGCCTACCGGCTGACCTCTGGCGGGGATGTGCTGGACAAGGTTCACGGGTATATTCCCACTTTTCTCTTGCACGCCGGAGCGAGGTGCCAAAGGAATAAACGGTCTGTTGCTTTTTCTTAGCCACGCTCCGTCACCTCACATATAGTATTGTACTGTGAATGTGAGGTATTCAAAATGATTTATGCGTAGCTTTTTAGCGGCTACTCTGCGTAGCTACTAAAAAGCTGTCCATGTGTCTTGTATTATTCGAGAAAACGAACTATAATGAGTTTGGAGGTGCAGATATGGACTATATGACGCTGAAAGAAGCAAGTAAAATATGGGGCGTAACGCCCCGCTGGATAAATTATTATTGTTCCTCTGGCCGTATTCTCGGAGCCATAAAAATGGGAACAATTTGGTTAATCCCGAAAAACGCGGAAAAGCCGATAGACGGTAGGACAAAACAAGGGAGGAAGCTAAAAAATGCAGAGGATACTTTATGTTGAAGATGATTTAAGTCTGATTGATGGCTTACAATATATTTTGGAAACCAGCGGATATACCGTGGATAATGCCCGGACTATAAAAAAGGCATTAGAGCTATTCAAACAAAATGCTTACGATTTATTACTGCTGGATGTTACACTACCAGATGGAACCGGTTTCGATATTTGCAAAGAGGTGCGTATTAACTCAACTATCCCGATTATATTTCTGACAGCATCTGATCAGGAGATCAGCATTGTCCGGGGCCTTGATATGGGGGCTGATGATTATATTACAAAGCCGTTCAAGCTGAATGAACTACTGTCCAGAATTAAAGCTATTCTACGTCGTTCGTTGAAATTTTCCAAAGCAGATACTACTTTAGAAGCAAACGGTATTCGCATAAATACCGCCGAAAGGCTTGTCTGGAAAAACGGCGAGCCAGTTGATCTGCCTCTGGTAGAATACAAACTTCTGTGCCTGTTCATGCAAAACCCTAATCACCTCATGCCACGGGAAATGATTTTGGATCGGATGTGGGATGGCAATGGGAATTTTGTAGATGATAATACTTTATCCGTTTATATCCGGCGGTTACGAAACAAAATTGAAGATACGCCAAATACGCCCAAATATCTGCTGACCGAACGGGGAATTGGATATAAGTGGGTTGTTGAGTGAGGACGGATTTATGGGCAAATTAGGGAAAGAAACAAAGACACTGTTAATCGCTGTTACTGCTATCTGCCTCGTTTCCTTTCTTCTGGCTGGCGGAATTGCCACACTTCTGGCAAAAAATTTTCAGCAGGAATTATTGCTCCATGATTATGGTGTTGCAGGCCATTTGTTAAACAATGAAAACGAGCTGTCAATCTCCGCTTTTACTTCGCAGCCAGACGCGAATGACATAGAACGCGGCAGGGAGGCTTTGGCTTCTATTGGATATGATGAAACGACTTCCATGCGTTTTCTGCCTGCTGTCCAGATATACCGAAATCAGACAATGTTTTCTGTATTTCTGCTGTTGATTTTCCTGTTTGGGGCAATCTACTTATCGCTGTTTCTCTATCTTCGCCGCCAGCACAAGGCTTTCAGTAACGCCGAAAATACCATCCGCCAATTTCTGGATGGCAATACCACATCCCGCATCGAATGTTCACAGGCTGGTGACTGGTACAGCCTTTTTCATGCCATCAATGAAATGGCGACTATCCTCTCTGCTCATGCCGGGAACCAGCGGCAGACCAAAGAATTTTTGCAGGACATTATTTCGGATGTATCACATCAGATTAAAACACCGCTGTCTGCCCTGAAAATGTACCATGAGATTATAGAGAGCCATAAAGATGATGCCGCAACCGTGAGCAGTTTCACCGAAAAATCTCAAAGAGAGATCAAGCGGATGGAAGATGTGATTTACACCTTACTGAAACTGGCACGGCTGGACGCAGGAATTATCCAGATGGAAAAGACCCCGGAAAATCTTTCCGTTCTCATGCAGGATGTTTTGGAACGCTTTGAAACTTGGGCGGAACGGGAGCATAAAACAGTTACGCTTTCCGGTAAAGAAGATGTTGTTTTATCATGCGATGCCCTATGGGTATCGGAAGCCATTGGCAATATTATAAAAAACGCCTTGGAGCATACAGAGAACGGCGGCCATATCGGAGTAAAATGGAGCCAGTCCCCTTTAATGACACAGATTGAAATTACCGATGATGGAAAAGGAATACACCCGGAAGATCTGTATAACATTTTCAAACGGTTTTACCGCAGTCGTTTTTCATCGGATGTTCATGGCATTGGTTTGGGGTTGCCGCTGACTAAATCTATTGTAGAAGCTCACGGCGGAACCATTTCTGTAACCAGTAGTTTGGGCGCAGGAACCACGTTTACATTGAATTTTTTCAACCTTACAGATGAGTAAGATAGATGTCACTTGGAAGTAAGTCATAGGGGGTATGATGTGCCTGTAAGGAGGTTTTGTATATGAATATTCTTGAAGTACAAGACCTGTGCAAAACCTATGGCACAGGCGAAACAGAAGTTCACGCTTTGAACCATGTATCATTTTCTGTCCGTAAAGGTGAGTTTATTGCTATCATTGGCGAGTCGGGTTCCGGCAAAAGTACCCTGCTGAATGTGATCGGCGCTCTGGACAGCGTCACTTCCGGCAGGGTGTGGATTGATGGGCAGGATATTTTTTCCATGCCGGAGAAGAAATTAACTGTGTTCCGGCGGCAGCACATCGGATTTATTTTTCAGTCATTCAATCTGATCCCGGAGCTGAATGTGGAGCAGAACATTACATTTCCGCTGCTGCTTGACTATAAAAAGCCAAATCAAAAGTTCGTCAATGAATTGTTGCAGGTGCTTGGATTGAGCGAACGCCGGAAACACCTTCCCAGCCAGCTTTCCGGCGGCCAGCAGCAGCGTGTGGCGATTGGCCGGGCATTGGTTACACGCCCCGCCCTGATTATGGCAGATGAACCGACCGGAAATCTGGACAGTAAAAACAGTCAGGAAGTTTTGGCTTTACTGCAAACCATGTCAGACAGGTATCAACAGACCATTTTGATGATTACCCACAACAAAAATCACGCCAGCGCAGCAGATCGTGTGTTCCGTATGACCGATGGCGTGCTGAAGGATTTGGGGGTGTCATCGCGTTGAAAAGCTATCTTGGATTGGTGCCGCAGTATGAAAAGGTACACCGCAAGAACAATCGAATTTCGGTTCTCTGTATTGTCCTTTCGGTGTTGCTGATAACTGCTATTTTCAGCATGGCAGACATGGCGCTGCGCGCACAGAAAAATTATTTTATCAAGACGAATGGGGAATACCATATTAGTTTGACCGACATTGATGAACAGACGGCGGAACTTGTAAAAGCGCGGATAGATGTTGCCCTCTGCGGATGGGCCTATCAGGGAAGTACCGGCTCTATCGGATCTAAAACGGTCAGCTTCGCAGGTGCGAATGAGGATACCTTTTCCACTTTGACAGAAATGGATATGGAAAGCGGTTCATACCCTACCCGGCCCGATGAAGCATTATTGAACCAATCGGCTTTGGAACAGTTGGGCCTTGCAGTTGGCGACACCGTGACCGTTATAGTGCCGGATGGCTCCAGCCGGGACTACCGCATTACCGGCGTCCTTGCCGATATGGGAAGTTTGCTGAAAGCGGATGTATATGGCATGGTATTGACCGAGGACGGTTTTCGCCAAATTGCAGACGAAAATGCCAAAGATGGAACTACTTTTCGCGTTCAGTTTAAAGATGGCGTAAACATTCAGGCAGCCATAAAGGAAATAAAAACGCAATATGGCCTTTCAGACAGTCAGGTGAGCGAAAACACGGCGCTCCTCGGATTGATGGGGCAAAGTGAGAACAGTACAATGCAGTCCCTATACATCGTTGCAGGCTTTCTTGTCCTTTTGGTACTGATTGCCGGTGCAGTAATGATTGCTGCCAGCTTTAACACAAATGTTCTGGAACGGGTTCAATTCTACGGCCTTTTGCGGTGTCTGGGGGCATCCAAAGCACAGGTAAAGCACTTCGTCATTCTTCAAGGGCTGCGCCAAAGTATGAAAGGCGTACCGATTGGGCTGGTTGCCGGACAGATTATTACATGGTGTGCCTGTCTCTTGCTGAAATCCATCAGCGGGGAACGCTTTTCAGAAATTCCGCTTTTTCAGTTCAGTGTAAGCGGTCTGATTGCTGGTGCGGTGATTGGTTTTCTGATTGTACTGCTGGCATCCCTGTCTCCGGCAAAAAAGGCTTCTAAAGTATCGCCGGTAACTGCAATCAGCGGCAGTACGCAGCTTACACAGAACAAGAGGGCCGCAAATACAAAGTTGTTCCACATTGAAACCAGCATGGGAATTTTCCATGCACTATCCGGCAAAAAGAATGTATTCCTCATGACTTGTTCATTTGCTATCAGCATTATGATGTTCCTGTCGTTTCAGGTCATGGTAGTTTTTCTCAACCAGGGTATGCCTGCGCTCTCTCCATCGGCAGCGGACGTATCTATTACAATGGGAAATACGCCTCTGGATAAGTCGCTGGTGAAACAGATTAGCGAAACGGAAGGTGTTGACAAAGTTTTTGGCCGTATGGAAATGGAGGGTCTTTCTGTTTCCTCTGATATGGGAGAAGGAACCGTCACACTCATTTCCTATGATGATAACCAATTCGGGTGGGCAAAAGAAGAATTGAATGAGGGCAGTATCGCGCCTGCTATGGAAAATACAGATCGTGTTCTGGTTACTTATCAGGATGGCGTAAACTGGAATGTTGGAGATACCATAGTCCTTCATACATCTTCCGGCGATAAGCAGGTAACGATTGCTGGAATACTGTCAACAGCTACGGCCAGCACAGTCAACAGCGCAGGCAGCAGCGGATATATGATTTGCTCGGAGCAGACATTTGCCGCTTTGGTTGGCGATTTGGGCTATACAACGATTGATGTTCAGTTTTCCTCTGCTGGTGGGGATGATACTGTTTCCACAATACGGAGCATGATCCCATCCGACAGCACTGTTTCAGACAAGAGAATTACCAATTCCGAGTCCCAAAGCTCTTACTATACAGGCGCGGTATTTATTTATGGCTTCCTCATCATTATTGCACTTATCACAGTGTTTAACATTTTTAACAGCATGAACGCCAGTGTAGCGTCCAGAACAAAGCAGTACGGCATTATGCGTTCTATCGGAATGGGGGCAAATCAGCTTTATAAGATGATTGCGGCGGAAGCCTTTACCTATGCCATCTTTGGCTGTGTTGTTGGCTGTGTTTTGGGGCTACCGCTCAACAAGTTGATGTTCCGGTTTTTGATTGCAGATAAGTGGGGAACTGCATGGCAAATCCCTGTGGGTTCACTTCTTTTGATCGTGTTCCTCTGCCTTGCGTCTGCGGCGGTTGCAATCAGACGCCCTATCCGGCAGATCAGCAGAATGGCAATCGTGGACACAATTAAGCTCCAGCAATAATTTCATCAAATAGTAAACGTCAAAGGCTGGCCTTCCGTTTCCTTGGAGGGCCAGCCTTTGAACGCGTAGAACTGCCGAAAGAAGCCTATCATGGGGAAACTGGCGAAGCCATTGAACTGCCGAAACGTGAGAAAAGAAAAAAGTCGGCGTGAAATACCGCCGACTTACATTCCACTCTTTGGGTGTCACTATCACTACTATACTAAGAAATGTTTCTGGAATAGTAAGTATAAATAGCACGAGTTGTATGCGAGTTGGAGCCGTATTCAGCAGAACATATGAATAAAGGGAGTAACTGGGAATGATAACAAGGAGGAAGGGGGGATAGAATGCTGCATATAAATGCGGATGATTACAAGAAAAGTAAATATTGTCCGTCTGATGTTGGAGGGATAGGAGGATTTATATCAGGAACTGTCCAAGACCTTTCTAAACTGCATTGATAAGTTTCTGATTGATATCACCGAAAAAGAACCAAAAAGAGACTGATTTGCGTCCTGACATGAATTGACTTGCGATTTTCAATCTTTTATAATGGTATCATCGGATTTGAAAATCTGGATAGAGAAAGCAGCTGGTTCGCCGGCTGCTTTTTCTGACTCAAAAAAACAAGAAAGGTGGTATATGCATGAGGGAAGACAGTGAAGGTCGTCTGGCAGAGGAGGTGCAGGAGAGGGAAAAGCGTGGACATGTCCATCAAATGGGAATCCTTACCGTAGATGCTTCCGGAGCAGCGGCAAGGCAGGAGAGCGGGGATATAACCTGGCATGAAATGGTGAATGCCTACCGCACAAAGAAAATCCTGTCTGGAGGATTAAGTGGTATCGAGCGCCTGGATGGCGGATGGGTAGTAGCAGTCGTCTACTATAAAGATTACCGTGTATTAATCCCCATGGAAGAAATGATGATTAACTTGGAGGGAGACGGAAGAGAAAATTCCAATACGTTAAACCGCCAGACCCGTCTTGCTAACAACATGCTGGGCGCAGAACTGGATTTTATAATCCGGGAGATGGAAGAAAAGTCAAGGAGCGTGGTTGCGTCCAGAAAAGAGGCGATGCTTCGTAAACGCCAGCAGTTTTACCTGGGACAACAGGAGGGCCCCCCTATGATTGTGCCTGGCCGTGTTGTGGAAGCGCGAGTTATTGCCGTGGCACAGAAAGCGGTCCGGTTAGAGGTCTTTGGCGTGGAATGCTCCTTAAAAGCGAGGGATATGTCCTGGGAATGGATGGCAGATGCCAATGAGAAATTCTCTATTGGGGATGTTGTCAGCGTGATGATGAAGAAGATATCCGGAGATTCGATTGAGAATCTGAAGGTAGAGGTAAGTGCCAAAGAGGCAAAGACCAATGTCAACAAGGAAAATTTAATGCGCCTGCGCCGCCAGGGAAAATATGTAGGAAAAATAACAGATGTATTTAAGGGCACCTATTTTATCCAACTGGACTGCAGGGTCAATGCGGTGGCACATTCCTGTAATACAGCCAGCCTTCCGGGGCAGGGAGATGAGGTCGGCTTTCTGGTAACCAGAATTAACGATGAGCGGGAAGTGGCAGAGGGGATTATCACAAGAATTATTAAAAGAAAATAGGAATTTTGTACCTGAGACAGTACCAGATGCTGTCTTTTTTATTTGCACAAATATGAAAGGAGTTTTGATATGCTGAAAGGAATTGTGAAATGGTTTGATGTACGGAAGGGATTTGGATTTATTACAGATGAGGACAACATTGATTATTTTGTCCATTATTCCGAAATCCATGGAGATGGTTTTAAACGGCTGAAGGAGGGGCAGAAAGTGAACTTTGAGCCAGGGGAGGATGACAGGAAACGAAGTGTTGCATTATCAGTGACGGTGGAGGAGCAGGAATGAATTGGCGAATCAGGATGAAAAAGCGGCATGCCTTGTTTGTTTTGGTTGCCACTTGTTCTGCTATCAGCTATCTATTTGGCTTTATAGCCCATGCGGAGACAGTCAGAGGTGAGGAGGGGAGGTTTGAGACAGGAGATACACTGGAGGTTGAGACTGGCCTCGGTGATGGATACAGCACATTGGGATTCACCTGTCTGGATACGGATTACCGGGGTGGATATCTGTTTGTGTCGGATGAGGTCATTCCCTACTCCCTGTGTGTCCGTTATGCGGCTTCCAATAACGATTATACCTACTCAGATGTCAGGACATGGCTTAACCAGCAGTTTGCTGATACCTTGTCAGTATCAGGGGACCTGCTCCCCGTAAAACTTTCAGAGACTGGGGATTCCATATCAGACCGGGTTTTCTGCCTGTCTGTTGATGAAGTAAAGAACCCTGCCTACAAAGCGATTACCAGAAAAATCTGGACACCGCAAAGAGGAATGCGCTACTACTGGACCAGGTCGCCTAGAGAGAACACGACAAACCAGGCCTATATGGTGCAATACAACGGACACATTGCTTCCAGCCGGGTATCATTAACAGAAGCCGGGGTCCGCCCGGCCTTTGTCATACAGAAGGGAGAACCAAATAATACACAGGGCAGAATCTGGTATACCGGGGATACGATGGAACGGTCACTTGCCGGGAAATCATATACCTTCCGCTGTATTGATCCGGATTACTGTGATGCCGGAAGTAACCGGAATGGAGCGCTGTTTCTCTGTGACACCATTATTGGTGGAAGCGAAAGCCTTTTTGACGTGAGGGCAAATGCCTGGGAAGCGTCTGATTTAAGGGCATGGCTAAACCAGGAATTGGAGGATAGGGAAAAGCTTGCGGAAACGGTTACAACCTGCCCGTTTACCTATGCGGGAAAAAGTAATAATTACCAGATTTCAGCCCGGAGCTTTACAAAGCGCAGCCGCCTGGGAATTAAAGTCACGGACCAGATATTCTGCCTTTCATTGGAAGAAGCGCTCCGGTATCCGGATATCTTATGGAGGCTTGGTGGTGCAGAAGAGAATAATTTTATAAATGCAGGAACCTTCACGACGGGCTATTGGCTGCGTACACCTGCGGCCGGCGACGGAACGAAGGGTTATGCTGTTACCTATGACGGCCGGGTGGCACCGGAGGATGTAACCAATAAGAAAATCGGTATCCGTCCGGCGTTTGTGGTAGTTCAGGAATAAAAATTTGCACATAGGGAATTTTCTGAGAAAAAGGAGAACAAGATGAAGAAAAAGATGAAGAAGGGGCAGGCAGTTCTATCTGCATGGACCTTGATTGCAGCGATGGGGTTAACTCCAGTTCTTTCTGTATCATATCCAAACGGTATCGCTACCGTTTATGCAAAGGAGGCCGTTAACGAGGCGGTAGAAGAAGCCGGTACAGCTCCAATGGCCAGTCCGTCAGAAGCTAGGCGGGAGAAAGAAAAAGACAGCGCAGAAGGGGAAATGGCGCAAGCAGGTATCACCCAGACTGACCAGAAGGCGGACCAGGATACAGGAACTTCAGATTTAGAGGACAAAACAGAAGCAAAAGCGGAGGAAGAGGAAACCGAGGCAGGAACGGAGGAAATCAAAACCAAGGAACCAGAGGCAGGGGCAGTAGAAGTCATTACAGATAAAGATGAGCTGATTCCGGCTACTCCTTCCAATGCTACTCCTTCCAATGCCATGTTTTACAAAGGTGCCTTGAATATTTGGGGCGGTATGGAAATGAGTGACCATTTTGATGGAGAGGGAACCGAGGAAGAACCTTACGAGATTAACTCGGATAAGGATTTGAAACTCCTGGCGTATCATGTTGCCAATGAGGAAGTGGACGGTTATGAGGGGTGCTATTTTGCTTTGACACGGGACATATCCTTAAGCGATACTGCCTCCTGGCTGCCGATTGGATATTTTACAGAAGCCGGGGACAGCGAACCGAAACTATTTAAGGGGAATTTTAACGGACAGGGATACCGCGTGTATAACCTGAAAATCAGTGATACGACTCAGGATTATGCCGGGCTGTTCGGCAGTATCCATGGAGCGGTGATTGAAAATCTGACGGTGGACGGACAGGTGAATGCTCACAGTAAGGCGGCACTTCTGGTTGGAGAGACGAACGACAGCACCATAAGTAATTGCAGCTCCAGAGGACAGGTGCGTGGCGTAGGTGTTATCGGTGGGATTGTTGGGGAAGCATATGACAGCGTGATTTTGGAGTGTACCAATACAGCTGGAGTCTTGGGGGGAACCGATGCAGACGGCGTAAATGAAGCTTACGCTGGAGGAATCTGCGGCTCTGCCCAATCCTCCTTTATGAGTGACTGCACCAGTGATACCACAGATAGCTACAGCGCTCTTTACTCAGAAGGATATGTAGGCGGAATTGCAGGAAATATCTACGAAACGGAAATATATAATACATATGTGGAAGGTAAGGTTGGCAGCACGTCAGCGGATTATATCGGTGGTCTGGTGGGAAGGATGCAGAGCGGCCAGGTTAAGAATGGCCGGTTTGCAGGGACCATTGGAGCATCTACTTCATCGACATTAAAGACAGCGGGACTCTTTGTGGGATATATTGAAGGTGGGACCATTGATTTAGGAGATGACCTCGCCTATCTCTATACGGATAGTGAGGACAAGTACTCATTAAATCCCTTTGGAAATAAATTAACACCGCAAATTCGGCTGGAACATCACATCGGAGCATATTATTCCAACCAGCGGGATTTTTCCCTTTACCAGATGGGAAGTTTTATAAAGCAGACAAACCGTTATTTTTATGAGGAACTGGAAACGGGAGTTTTGGAAATTGGAAAAGAGAATATCCATCACTATGCTCCCAGTAAGACGGGAGATCCGGTCAGGGGGTATTTGATTACAATTCCGGCTGTGGATCATGGTACACTCTCTGTGCTGGAATCCCAGAATAATTTTGCAAAAGAAATCAACTGGGCAAACCCGGGAGCCGTAGCGAAGGGAGCCAAAGTCCTGGTGTATACAAGTCCTTTAAATGAAACGGAGTCAGAGCCCCCTGTATATTATGAATTGGTGCCGGATTCCCTGTTCTGGACAACCGATGATTTTGACAAAGAGGAAATCATACATACCAATGGGGCTGAAACCTCCTTTACCATGCCGGAAGGAAACATTACCCTATCTGCTAAATACCGGGCAATGACTAATGGTGTTATCCTGGATAAGACGGAGCTGACGTTTGAGATAGAACAGATACGCAGCGGTTCCCGTTGGAATCCGCAGATAGGCTGGAAGGTTACTGATCCGCAGAAACTGACGGCTACCGTGATACCGGATACGGCGGCAAACAAGAACATCATTTGGAATGTGAAAGATACGGATGGCTCATCTACCGATGTCATCCATGTTACAGAAAATGGGGAGGTATCGGTCAACCAGTCGGCAAAGTGGATTCAGGAGCTGATACAAGCCGGTGTGACCAATCAGGAATTATATCCGTCCAAAAAGATAACAACAGAAGGAACCAACTATGCGTCTGTTACGGTAACCACAGAAGCCGGGCAGAAGCGTTCCAGTGCATTTGTTACGGTGAATTTCAAGATTACTGACGATACGGTTGTCCCGGTATCAGATGTTAAGCTCGACCAGTCTGAACTGGCATTTGAGATTGTCAGAACATTAGAAGGGGACCGTTTGGATCCTACAGAACGTTATTCCGTCACACCTTCAAAGCGTCTTTATGAAACGATTACTCCGGAATATGCGGACAACAAAAATGTGAAATGGTCTGTAGGTGATGTGGATATGCTCCGGATTGATTCAGAGGGTATTGTGAGTGCCAAAGAGAATGCAAAGTGGATTTTAGATTTAATCAGGGCAGAAGAAGAGAGAAATAAAGAGCACCCTTACACAAAAAAGGAAGCGTCTGGTACCCGTTCCAATTATGTGACGGTTACAACGGAAGATGGAGGAAAACAGTCGGTATGTGCAGTGAATCTTTCCTTCCGTACCGATGACCAGACCATAGCACATGTAGCATCGGTAGCCTTAGATAAAAGCGAACTTAAGTTCAGCATAGAGAAGGTGATGACCGGCAGCCGGGCCAACCCGTCTGTTTCCTATCAGGTGACGGATGCCCAGCAGCTTACTGCTTTCGTGATGCCAGAAGAGGCGGAGAATAAGGAGGTAAGCTGGAACTCGGTGAATGAAGCAGTGGTATCCGTATCAGGTAATGGTCTGGTGACAGTTTTGCCGGAAGCAGCATGGATAAAAGCCCTTGAGAAGGTCGATGCAGATAATCTTGCAAGAGACAAGTATTATGTATCCACGGCGGCGGGAACAATGGAAACCAGTATTCAGGTGCTTACCTTGGATGGGCAGAAGTCCGCAGAGTGCAAAGTCGTTGTAGCATTTAAAACAACAGATCAGACACAGCGGCCATCAAGCGGTTCATCGGGTGGAAGTTCCTCCGGTGGTGGTGGCGGTTCCAGCCGTTCTGTCATAGGAAGTGCTATGAGTCCAAACTTTGACAGTGCTGGAACCTGGATTCAGGATAGTACCGGCTGGTGGTATCAGAATAAAGATGGAAGCTATCCGGCTGCCTGCTGGCAGCTGCTTACTTATAATGGGACAAGTGAGTGGTACCATTTTGATGAGAAAGGATATATGCAGACCGGATGGTTTACAGATACAGACGGGAACCGCTATTACCTCCATGCCGTTTCAGACGGGACCAGAGGACGTATGTATACCGGCTGGAACCTGATTGACGGAGTGTGGTACTATTTTAACCCCACATCAGACGGAACCAAGGGTGCTTTATTTATGAACCGCCAGACGCCAGACGGATACCGGGTAGATGCGTCCGGGGCTTAGGTAGAGTAGTTGGTAAAATTGTATATGGAAGGAAAGGCATGGAGAGAGTATTTTCATGCCTTTTCTTTTGTAGCCATTTTATGAAGTTATTGGGCGCTGGAAGGGATGCCTTTGAGGTAATTCCTTAAAAAAAATTCAGAAGTGCCCTCGACATAGATTCCAGAGACTTTGTATGCTATGGATAGAAGGAGGTGCTTATAATGAGAAAAAGTACAGGTTGGAAGCTGGCAATCATATTCCTGGCAGTTACCCTAAACCCGATGTCGGCGTATGCAGGAACATGGAAGAATACTTCAACCGGCTGTCAATACCAGAAAGATGATGGAAATTATGCGAGGGCGGAATGGATAACAGAGAATGGAACATCGTATTATCTGAATCAGAATGGAATTATGGCTGTAAATACTACTACACCAGACGGATACCTAGTGGCAGCAGACGGCAGTTGGGTGACCGAACAGCAGTCGCTTGGCGGCTATGTCCGAACCCCGTATGATAACCGGCCTTATTATTACGATCCAGAATGGCAGGTATATATCTTTGATGAAGATACGGACTATGCGTGGGTGAATGACACACGGGTATTGGCTGCGGTCAGGGGAATTATCCCTGCATCGGAGCTGTCAGAAAAGAACCAGGTAGTTTATGAGGAGGTGTGCAGGTTTCTGACTGGTTTTGACTATGGCGCCAGTGATTATGAAAAGGCGACCAGGATTTATGATGAGATTACATTACGTGCGACCTACAACCGGGGAAAATATACACAGGCAGATGATGAGGTCTACAGCATTCTGGTGAATGGGACTGGCAAGTGTGTTGGGTTTGCCAGGGCCTATAAACTTTTGGCTAATGCAGTAGGGCTTAAGTGCGCGCTTCGGGAGGATTACGTGCACATGTGGAATGCCGTATATATAGATGGTCAGGCAAAAAGCATTGATGTATCTTCAACGAGAACGGATGCGTGTTTTTATCTGGATGTAGTGGAACTCAAATGTCCGTTCTGCGATTACAGAAATGTATTCGGATTAAGGGAGGTTTGCCACCCTTGTCCAAACTGCAAAGCGCAGTTGTATAATCCTGATATGAATTAAATAGCCTAAGTCAAACCGGCACAGCAATGTTAGTCTGTGCCGGTTTTTTGGAAATGAGGAAAAATATGATACGACACGATAGCTTTTTTAAAAGACTGAAGCGTGGTGGCTCGCTGTTTTTAGCGGTGTTACTTGCGGTTCAGTCTTTTTTTTATGTTGGATTTAGTATTATTTCAGCAGATGCATCGGAGGGAGAAAACAGAGGAAGTACGTTTGCCTATTATGGCTCCCAGAATCTTTTAAAAGAGGGAGCAAGTTTTCCTTTTTATGGAAAAAACCATAATCGGGTTGGCCTTTGGCCATATGGGATTACCAATGTAGAAGGCGGCCATTCTGCACCTGGATACTGCCTGGAACCGAATAAGTCCATGCGTTCGGGCACTCCGGGAACGATTGTAACATATGACCTTGATACGGATGGTGACAACCTGCCCCTTGGGCTGACAAGAGAGGATGCGGAAATTTTATGGTACGCCCTCTCATCATCAGGTAATTTTGAAGGAGGCATTTCGGGAAATGGGAAAATCGGCCAGGGACATTATATTTTGGGGCAGGCAGCTACCTGGGCCATTATGTCAGGAAATTGGAATGGGTTAGATGATTTCCGTAGTCAGATGGAAGTCCTAATCGAGAACCTGAAAGATCCTATGCTTGCGGTATTGACAAGAGGAGCATTGGAACAATTTTTTAAACAGGTTAATGGAGCAGTGGAGGAAGGAGCCGTTCCACCCTTTGCATCTAAATTTCAAAGCCAGGCGCCGGTACATAAAATGAAGGAAAACGGGGATGGGACCTATAGTATTACATTGGAGTTTGACGGTGATGATTGGAGGCAGTCCACGCTTGTTTATGATTTGCCAGAAGGGTGGAATGTGTCTCTGGAACATGGTAGAATCACATTTACATGTACGACAGGTAATCCCGATATTGGCCTTGTGAGGGGACATTTTCAGGATGGCTCCCTGGGGGCTCAATACTGGGTTAAGCCCAATAGCTTTAAAATCTGGTATCCGGATGGTTGGAACGAGAGCAGTGCAGTAGATGGGAAACAGGCCATGATTACAATGGCAGGGAAACAGGAATCGTGGGAGGTTTGGCTGTCTTTTGGAAAAAGTACAACACACCGAGGGGAAGGAGACTATGAAATTCCATATACCCAGTACCTTCATGAGGAGACCTTTAAGCGGGATTATGTCATTGAACTGGAAAAGCAGTGTTCCGAGACAGGGAAAACTTTGGAAAACTCCACCTTTGAAGTATTAGAAAAGTTTGAGTTTTCGCAGCTTGACGGGACAAATCTGGAAAAAGACCAGTTTATGAAAATGGTGCCCACATCAGAAGGGAAATTTGAAGATTTAACTGTGTGCGATATGGGGCTTGGTACAGATGCCAACGGACATTTTTCGCATTCGGATAAGAAGCTTTATAAATATGAGAAGACTTATTGTGGGGGACACCCAGATCCAGTCATTCATTATGTGGATGGTGACTCTGACTCGGCCGATGAAGAAAATGAACGCCGGAAGAAAAAAGCCTGGGATGCCTGGCAGGAGTGCGTGGACTGGTGTGAGGAAAATTGTGATTTCCATTCCATCGATGAGGGCGTTGCCAGAGACTTAATGGAGGAGGACCGGGATGAGGCATGGAGTACCTATATTCACCTGAAGCGTATTTACACAGTCAGGGAAACAGACGCCAGAACCGGATATATCCTTCATGACCTGCACAATGATGATGTCTCCATTGAAATTGTTGAATTTTCATCTTCTCAGTCAGAAGGAGAGGGTGCCATTACCGGCTATTACCCTGGCAATCGGGCAGTTTCGGTTCGAGAGATGGAGGATGTGCCGCAGTTGTCAAAATCGGAGAAGGTTACAGATATTGTTCAGGCGGGAATGTCAGATGAAGGGAATCAAAACAGTGATTCAGTTACCGGACAGGAAAAAATACCTGAGGATAAAGGGAATGAACAAGAGCCTGCTTTTAAGGAGCATGAGAACACAAAGAAACATGAATCGGAATCTTCCGGTGACACAGCAGAGACCGGTGAGGAAGGGGCGAAGGAGGTGGATGCCGGGTCAGAGGAAACAGCAGATACAACAGAAATAAAAGAGTCTGATGAGGCATCCCAGCCATCAATGGAAAACAGAGAGGAAACAGATGAAGAGGCCAGTCCTGAAGCTGAAACGCAGGATTCTGGAAATGAAGCTGAATCAGTGGAAGAAGAGACCATAACAGAGGACCTTCCTACCGTAGCAACCAGATCCCAGATAGGGATAGAAAAGGACGTAGCCACACCGTCAAATGCGTCCACCTATTTGGTTTCACGCCCGGCCTCTATAAAAGTTGGAACAGGCGGGCACTGGGAATGGGATGGTGTCCAGGAAGACAGTGAAGTGGCACCGATTGAGCAAGGCAGCTATCCGTCCGGGTACATTGGTTACGCTTATCTGGTGAAGGATCACAGAACAGAAGGAGAGCTGCATATTAATAAGCGGGATAAAGAACTTTTTGAGCTGGAAGAGGACAGCTATGGAAAAGCCCAAGCAGATGCAACCTTAGAGGGCGCTGTATATGGACTATATGCGGCAGAGGACATCAGGCATCCAGATGGGAAAACCGGTGTTGTATTTTCTGCGGGGGAGTTGGTATCCATTGCCACAACGGATAAAAATGGTGATGCTTCATTCTTAACCATAACAGAAGTATCAGAAACCTCAAGAGAGGTACCGAATCTCTATACGGGTAATGAAGTACGGAATGGAAATGGCTGGATTGGACGTCCGCTTATTTTAGGCAGTTATTATATAGAAGAAATCTCACGCTCTGAAGGTTATGAACGTTCTGTAACCGGCAAGAACTTATCTGAGAGCAATCGAACAGGAAAGCCTATTGTCTTAACCGCGTCAGGGAGCGCCTATACAGATGGATTTACCCATAGTATTAATGAATGGTTTGAGGATTCCTATGATTTTACGGTTAAATATTATAAAACAAAGGGTTTCGATATTCTGCTTTCCGGTCTCCCGGAGCGTGTCAAGGCATATGAGGTGACAAGAAAAGAGACTGCATCACAGGAGCAGGTGATAACCGGAACAGAGTGCGTAGAGAAAAAAGATGCGCAGGGAAATATCCTGTACCGGACTGCCGAGGGTGGAGAATACAAGTTAGACGAAACCGGGAATAAGATTATAAAATCAGATGATAGCGGCAATCCGGTGTTGTCTGACCGGGCGCTCACCCAAACGGTTTCGGCAGTGAACCGATTAAATGATTATATCTCATCCATTGAGCGGGAGGAACCGTCCGATTTGGATATGGAAGAATCAGAAGATATTGACGAGGATTATATTTTGTGGGAGACGTCATCGGCTCTTGCTCTTTCGGGGTATAAGAGTGGGCTGTCTGATTACCCGTTAAAAAAACTCAAATTATCTGGAAAGACAAATGGGAAGATGATAGATGAGATTCTGACCTTCTGCTCCTCGGAAAGTTTTTGGGATGCATATGATGTAGATGCAGTATATGAGGAGGCGGGAACCTGGTATGCAAGAATTCGTTATGGATATAAAGCATTGGCGAACCAGCCAGCCATTTATGAAAGCGGCAGTGGTCTTTTAGTAATCCGAAAGGAATATGAGGGCGGGTTTTATTATGCAGTCTATGAAGAGGGACAGTATGATATGGATGGTTACCGCTTCACAGTAGAGAAAAAGGAACTGGACCTGGAGGCTTTGGGGCAAGACGAAATTCTGTTAAAGACGGTTTATGCACCTGTCTATGAGACCTATGCGGCTGGGGAGTTCATATTGGACAGTGAAGGACAGAAAATCCCGCAGATGGAGGCGGTTCCAATCTATACCAGCCAGGAGGTGGTTTCCTATGAGGAAATTCTGACCCCTGTAAAGACAACCGCAGTGGAGGGCCAGGTGAGCATCCATGTGGATACGGACGAGGAATTTACAGAGGGGGAAAAACATGAGAGAACTTACCGTGTAGTGACAGAACAGAAAATAACAGAATATACAGCAACCGTGAACGTCATGACGACCAAACCTGCACAGAAGAGTGGCTCTTATCTAAAGTTCCCTGTATTATTCTATCCGGGCCAGTATGAAATCTATGAAGATAACGGCACACGGAAAGAGCCGGTTATTATGCTGGAGCGGGTGATTAAGCAGGCAATCGAGGTGAAAAAGGATATTGCTCTGGACTCCTATGAGCATAATACCTATGAGATTCACCGTGACCCGTTTACCGTTCTTTTTGGAGGGTATAACGGAACACAGGAGACGAAGACGCTTCCCGGCTTTTTCTTTAAACTGTATCTGCGTTCTGATTTAGAGAAAACAGACAAGCTTATGAAAAAGGAAGATGGCAGTTATGACTATGTAACATTTTTCAAGGAAAATCCCGATGCTGCGTCTGAGCTTGCAATTGAGTGGGATTTGGAAAAGTATGATGCAGACGGGGATATGACAACCGTACATGCAAACCGGGGCGGCGGGAAGGACGACTACTGGGGACAAAGCAGGATGCTTCCTTACGGTACATATGTTTTGGTGGAGCAGCAGCCAACAGGCATCCCACAAAAACATTATGAGATTGATGCGCCTCAGGAGGTAGAGATTCCTTTTGTTCCACAGATAGATGCCGATGGTACAGTACATGATAAAATCCCATCTAAGGAATATCTTTACGACTCTGCCATGACACCGGAGGAATTGACTGAGCGTTATCAGATTCGATTTAATGAAGAAACCCATATCATATATGCGCATAATAATGACGGCGATTTTGAAGTGTTTAAGTATGGTCTGGAGCCGGACCGCAGAAGGGATTGCCAGAATGAGACAGTAGCGAGGTATTATCATTACGGCTCTATCAGCGAGGATGCTGGAAGTGCAGACCAGGTGTATTATGAAACTTATTACGACCGGGATGGAACGATAGCGGATTATGGTGTAACAATGAATGGAGTGGTTACCATGACCGGAAAGTCTACTGCCGTGGACCGGATGTACGCGAAAGCACTTGTACCCTGGAGTGTGTTAGATCCCAGATATGGAGAAGTAATCAACGATGACGGCGATATCGGAAACCGGGAAGCTGGCCTGGAGACAGATGGAACCTTTAATTTTATTTCCTTTGCAGTCAAGGATTTTGAGAATGAGTTTTACAGCTCCAGACTCAGGATTGAGAAATTGGATTCTGAAACTGGAGAAAATATTCTGCATGAAGGAGCACTCTTTAAGATTTATGCAGCCAAAAGGGACGTGATTGGAAACGGTGCTTCCGGTGTGACAGGAAGCGGGGATATCCTGTTTGATGAGGAGGGAACACCTCTCTATGAGGAACGTGAACAGATTTTCATGCAGGACGACACCGGAGCGGAAGTAGGGGTTTTTAAGGCTTATACCACAATCCGGGACGGAGAAGTTGAAGGAGAGGACGGAAGCCTGCATACAGAGAAGCAGTGCGTGGGGTATCTGGAAACGTATCAGCCGTTAGGCGCCGGCGCTTATGTTCTGGTGGAGGTAGAGGCACCGGATGGATATGTGAAGTCGAAACCTATTGCATTTACGGTATACAGCGACAAGGTGGAATATTATGAAGACGGCAATCAGGAGAAAAGGACGCAGGCGGTAAAATACCAGTACATGCGTCCCATTGGCGCTGACGGGAAAACCGTTGTAGAGGATAAGCACCAGATTATTGTAAAGAATGCACCTACACATATAGAAATACATAAGCTGGAAAACCGTGCGGATGCCGTCACATACCGTGTAGAGGGAGATGAAAAGCAGCTAAATAACCGCGGGGACGTGGATTTACAGTATAAACCCAATGGGGAATTTGCCGGGTTTGGTTATGTGACAAAACGCCTTGAAAACGGTCAGGAGAAGATATATGTGGAGAATGCAACACTGACATTGTATGAGGGGTTGGAAGTAAAGCAGACTGGGGAACACGAGTATGAGAAAGTCAAGGTGAAGAGAAATCTATTTGGCTCAGTAACGGGAATCCAGGCGTATGATACCGGCGTGGATACCGATATAAGACAGACTGGGACAAACGCAGCAGGGCAGGCGGAGTGGGATATTACAGAAGAGGATAATCCACCCGTGGACATATGGTATTTTGACTTAAAATATGATCCCACAGAACTTGATGAACAGACCGGCATCCTCTATGGACTGGATGACTGGGGGAACCGTCTCTGTATGTTGGATTCAGAAACAGGTATGGCTTATGTGACAGATAAAACCGGCGCAGTGATTGTCTGGCCGCTTGATGAAAATGGGGATAAAATCATTTCCCAATCCGTAGAAGTATATACCAACGGGGAAGGAAATTCATCTATCAACATGGATTTGCAGCCAGTACCAGATGAAAACGGGCTTCCTATCTATTATAAGGATGGCGGTGTTATATGGATTGAGAATGAATGGGTGACGGACCATGGTGCCTGTGAAATTGCAAGAGTAAGGCAGGGCGCCTATATCCTGGAGGAGACAGCTGCCCCGTTGTCAGACGGTTATGTACAGTCCGCATCAGTCGGTGTGATTGTCCGTGATGTAAGCGAGAAGCAGTCCTATGTGATGGAGGATGATTACACAAAGATTGAGGTATCAAAGCTTGATATGACTTCCAGAAAAGAGATTGAGGGCGCGGTTTTAACACTCTACGAAGCATACCGCGTCTATGATGATTCCGACCGGGGGTGGCATTTGGAAATTCTCCGGGATATGGAGGATAAACCGATTGTAGCGGAACGATGGGTGTCAGAAGGAAACGTTCCACACTGGATTGACCATATCATGCCGGGAGATTATATTCTTCAGGAAACAAGAGTACCAACAAAGGCCGGCTATGTGACGGCGGAGGATGTGGAAGTCACCATATTGGAAACCGGTGAAGTACAAGGCTATGTAATGGAAGATGATCATACAGCGGTAGAGGTTTTAAAGCTGGACTCCCGGACCGGGGCTGTGATGGATAATCTTCACCGGGCCACACTGGCTTTATACGAAGCCCAGGTAGATGAGAATGGGGAAGTGCAGTATAGAGATGATGGAACCATACTCTATCATCAGGAAAAGAAGGTGTATGAATGGCAGACAGATGATGGAAGTGATGTGAGAAAAACGGCCCATCAGGTTACCATACCGGGTGGACACAGCTACACGGCCTATGATTATGAGATAGAGCAGGTTCCGGGAACCAGTCAGGCGGTTTGCTATATCACGGAGACAGGAGCCATGCGTTTCGAGTATCTTCCGGTGGGGAAATATGTGTTGGTAGAAGAGCAGGCTCCTTACGGCTATACAGTGGCAGCACCGGTTTATGTACCAGTCCTTGATGTGGGTTCTAAGGAACGTGTGCAGACCATTACCATGACAGACGAACCGATTCAGGTACTCCTGACAAAAGTGAATGTGACAGGTGGAAAAGAAATTTCCGGAGCCACAGTTGCCGTCTACCGTGCAAAGGAAGATGGTACACTTGCCAAACACCAAATGAAAGACAAAAACGGTAATCTGTTGTATGTAACCGATACGGACGGGAATCTGTTGCAGGATGAAGACGGGAACCATATTCCGGCTATGGAGTACGAAGATGCGTATCTGGTGGAACGCTGGATTTCCGGCTCAGACGGAACATACACGAAGCGGGACCAGAAAGAAGGCAGGATACCGGAAGGTTATGAAATCGGGGATTTAAGGCTTCATGAGTTAAGTCAGCCGGCCGCAGGGAATTACTATTTTGTTGAGGAACAGTCTCCCTTTGGATATGTGAGGGCTGCAGAACTGCCGTTTGCGATTGTTGATACACTGGATATTCAAAAGATTGAACTGGTAAATGAACTGATTCTGGGCCAGGTTGAGATTATCAAGACCGATAAAAGGAATCCGGAACAAGTTTTATCAGGTGCAAGGTTCCGATTGTCCAATCTGGATACCAATGTGGCGACCATTCTGATAACGGATTCCGATGGTCGGGCAGTCAGCTCCCCGGTCCCCATTGGAGGGATAGGAACGGATGGGGCGGTAAGCCTCTATCATTTCCGGATACAGGAGGTGGAAGCGCCTGACGGTTATCTGCTTGACCCGACAGTCCACGACTTCCAGTTTAATATAAAGACAGACCAGTACCAGACGCTCACCTATCAGTATGAAGCAGCGGATAGCCCTAATAGGGTTATCATTTCTAAAAAGCAGCTTACAACAAAGGAGGAACTGCCAGGCGCCAGCTTAGAGGTCCGCAGAGTCACAGAGATGGTTGACAAGGACGGAACGGTTATACGGATTGACGGTGATGTGATTGAAAGCTGGATTTCCACGGAGGTCCCGCACGAACTGGAATGCCTGACAGAGGGGATGTATGTCCTAATCGAGACACGGGCACCGGAAGGGTATATAGAAGCAGAGAAAGTGTACTTTACAATATCCGGGAACATGACAGTGGATGACATCCCTATGGTGGAGATGTTTGATGATGACACCAAGATTGAAATCAGAAAGGTGGACAGTGAAACCGGAAATCCTTTAAAGGGCGCGAAGATGCAGCTGATTTTGCAAGCGTCCGGGGAAATCATTAAGGAATGGATTACAGATGAAACCGGAGCGATTCAGTTCTTCGGTCTCCCGGCAGGCGTGTACTTAGTGAAAGAGGTAGAGGCTCCGGAAGGATACCAGATATCGGAAGGTCCCATGCGGATTACCGTGACCAAAGATTATAAGCAACAGACGTTTGTAATGGAGAACCGGATGACCGAATTGATGATTGACAAACTGGACGAGGAGACCAGGGAACCGGTAACAGGAGCAGTGCTGCAGCTTACAGATGGGGAAGGAAATCAGGTGGCGAAATGGGTTACCACTGGGGAACCGGAACTAATCCGCGGCTTAAAGGCAGGCTGGTATATACTGGAGGAAATCCAGGCGGCAGACGGCTATCTGCTTTTAAAGGAACCAGTGAGAATCGAGATTACGGAGAAAGCAGGAATACAAACCGTTACCATTACAAACCGGAAACTTGAAGTGGAAGTGGCAAAAACAGATAAAGAGACCGGAGAAAACCTGGCGGGAGCAAGACTTCAGTTGATTCGAGATGCCGATGGCATGGTATTGAAAGAATGGGTAAGTGGGAAGATACCTGAAATTTTTAAAGGACTTTCTGTCGGAGACTATACAATCAGGGAACTGACGGCCCCAGAGGGCTATGCAGTAACAGGGCGTTTAAACTTTTGCGTGAGCGGAACCGAGGAAAAGCAGGAGATTAACCTGGTAAATGAGAAGATTGTGGTGGAACTCCAGAAGACGGACACCTTGGAAGGCAGCCCAGTGGAAGGGGCGGTTCTTCAGCTTCTAAAGGCTGCGGGGACAAACGAGGAGACTGTAATGAAAGAATGGGTGTCAGGAAAGGAGCCGTTTATTTTAACAGGAATACCGTCTGGTATCTATACAATAAGGGAAACACAGGCACCGGAAGGATATGTCCCAATGGAGGATATGAAAATAGAGATCCTTCCTAATCAGACCATGCAGCATTTTGATATTAAAAACCAGCCAATTCAGATAGAGATAGGAAAGGTTAGCGGAGAAACAGGAAAACTGCTGGGCGGCGCTGTTCTTCAACTGGTAAGAGATTCGGACGGTACAGTAATCCGGAAATGGACATCCAGGGACGGTGAGGCTGAACACTTTAAAAACCTTGCGGGCGGTACGTATATAATACGTGAGGTGAAGGCTCCCTCCGGCTATGAGAAAATGGAGCCGCAGGAAATAGAAATAAAAGATATTGAGGCGATACAGGAATTTGTGGTCAAGAACTATAAAATCACCCATTCAGGTGGCGGCGGTGGCAGCACTCCGAATCACCCGAGACCCTCAGCGGAGTATATGGAACTGTTTAAGATTGATGGAAGAACTGGCCAGAAGCTTGCAGGGGCAAAGATTACCGTTTACAATCCAGACGGCAGTGTCTATGCGGAAGGATTTACAAATGCAGCAGGAATATTCCGGTTTAAGAAACCTTTAAAAGGAGCCTATACATTTAAAGAGACGGAGGCACCAGAGGGATACTATCTAAATGAGGTACTGCATGCGTTTGCAGTAACTGAAGATGGGACCATAGAAGGGGATACGACTATGGAAAACTACAGTAAAACAGAAATGATAATCTCTAAAGTGGATGTAACAACAGCAGAGGAACTGCCTGGCGCCGAGATCGAGGTCACAGACCAGGACGGAAACCATATCTTCTCCGGCATTAGTGATGAAAAGGGAAAAGTATATTTTCCGGTCCCGTCTCCGGGGGAATATCATTTCAGGGAACTGACAGCACCGGAAGGGTATGACAGAAACGAGACGGTCTTTTCATTCACGGTGTTTGAGGACGGCAGTATAATTGGCGACAATACCATTACCGATCAGAAACATTACGGAACAATCACGGCCAATTATGAGACAAATAGAAGGGGAGAGGGTGATTTGATGGTCGGTGAACTTAATCATGCACCAAAGACAGGAGATACCAGCTATTTTGTAGGGGTGTTCATGGCATGGCTTGCATCCGTAGTAAGCCTGTTAATTGTTTCCCTCTCAAAGTGGAGAAAAAAACAAAAGAAATCAAAAACAGGGATAAAGGCTGGCATGTTTCTATTGTTGGCAATAATGGTAGTTAGTACGCCGGTGATGGAGTCTCAGGCAGCGGAAGATGTAATTGAAAATATATATGAGGAACACCAGTATACAACGGAAAACCCCGATTCTAATGAAGCAGAAAAGCTGTTTGAAAAAGAAATTGAGAGAGACGGAAAAAAATACCGTCTCTCAGAAATCCGGACAGAAGTGCTGGAAGAACAGGGGAAAAGGAGTTCTGGAAATTCTTTTGAAATCGCAACAAGCCCGTTTATTGATGGAAAAGTGGAGGTTAGGCCGAAAGAACAGATAACCCGGAATGGAATTACTTATCATTTGGTAAAATCCCAGAAGGAAGCAGCCGTTATACGGGCTCATGAGGTACCGGTAAGTGAGGAAGTCTTATATGAAGCAGTGGAAGCCAAGGACATGATACCGTCAAAAATCAAGATGACGGTAACAGATGAGAAAACCGGGCAGATGATGGAGACTATTGCAAAAATTTCTGACCAGACATTTGGCGGGGAGCGCCTGGACGATACATTTTCCTTTTCAGCTGTGTTTCATGAATATGGGCTGGACGGCTATTGGATTGGGGACCAGGTTTTTAAACTGAGTGGGACTGAACCAGACTTCACCGGATATGAAGGGCAGCTCCTTTCTCTGATTGAGGCTGATGCTGAGCATTATACCATAGAAGCAGCAAGGTGGGATGGGGAAGCTTACACAGATGAAGCGGGTATCCTATGCCGTAGGGTTGTTATAACTGGTACCAAGAAGGTGAGTGACTGCACAGTGATATATGAGGGAAGTGCCTATTTTCCGGAGGAGGAAGGCGTACGCCTGATTTCTACCTATGATAGCGGGGAAGAAGAGGTAGAGCAATACACCATGAAAGCAACGGGGGTTTACATACCTAAAAAGAACCATGGAGCAGCGGTCGCCACTGTGATTGGTGTTACCAGTGTCGGTGCAGGTACTGCAGGATATACCTATTATCGGAAAAAGAAGCAGAATCAAAACGTATAAGCAAAGAGGGGAGGAATGGGACATATTTCTCCCCATAATAAATTTATGAAATACCCTTGTATTAAGGAATAACCGTTTTATACAATAGATCTATATTAAGGAGGAAGGAGATAGAAGAAATGAAAAAAAAACAGAAAGTAGTCCGGATACATCCGCGTAAGAAACCTAACCTTGCAATGCCCGTTTGTCCTTACTGTGGACGAGACGCTGTTATGCGGCCAGCCGAGTATGTCTATGGTGATGATACGATAACTGCAGGAAGCATGCTGTATGTATGCAGCGGATATCCGGATTGCAATTCCTATGTAGGAGTTCATAGAGGAACGAAAAAGCCTATGGGCTCTTTGGCGGATAAAGAACTTCGTAATAAAAGAATCCGCGCGCATCGTGCCATGAACAGACTGATTGAAAGTGGGTACATGTGCAAAAATGGAGTTTATGCCTGGTTATCCTGCAGCTTAAACCTGCCGCCTAAAGAGACACACATCGGATGTTTTTCAGATTATATGTGTGAGCAGACCATCATGGAGTGTGAGCGAGTATTAGAAAATTGGAAAGGAAAAAGAGCTGCATAAAAGGGGGCATAAGCACATGAGATTAGAGCCATCAGATAAACCAATGTACCACAGAATGGATCAAAGGGATAGAGCATTGATTATGATACCTGTTTTTGGAATAGCAGCCTCATTGGGGCTGTTTTTTCTTGCGGCCCGTTTTCCGGCCATCATCGGTGGACCATTCATCGGACTTGGTGTGTGTGGTATGTTTGGAAGCGCAATTCGCTATTGGAAGCTAAAGCAGTTGATTATGCCATTAAGCGGATGCTGCTTAGAAATTCAGACCAGTTGTTTTGTTGCAAGGCAACCTTGGAAGAAGGAACACTACGAGCAATGCAGAATCTATTTTAAGGAAGTTCAGGCGCTAATAAGGGAAGCCAAAGTAGGTGGTTTTTATCTACAGATTCCAGAAGGCGGTGAGAGTGAAATCCGTGGGTTTGGAGAAAACCGGCGGTGTCTTTTCTATGTCAGCCCATTTGGTTACCCGGAGGATAAGATGCAGGCCATGTACCAGACCATAAAAGAAAGGCTGCCTGAAACGGCAGAAATATATGAATATGAAACATGAATGGATGGGAGTTCCGAAAATGTTAATGAAAAAGCTAATCATAAATGCAGGTGTCATACTGGGCATCCTGGCAGCGGGAGTTTTTATGGAGATTCATCAGGAGGGAGAAGGTGTTTTAAAACTCACAATACTGTGCGTGATCGGCCTGGGTCTTTACTTTTTATACCTTTGTCAGGTTATTTTCCAGAAGAAATATGAGACGCTGGTGGGAGAAGTGACCCTGATACAAAACTGTAAGGGCAGAAAAAGATATTGGGAAATTGAGGTGGTAGATGGGGAAGGCAAGGCAAAGCGGCTTTTGATACCGGTTCAGAGCGGGGTGAGGAAAGGGATTGTGTACCGATTTTTCTTGAAGAATGATACTTTGCTGGGGGTGGAGGAAATGTGATGAGTTATAGAAATATATAGTAATCTGAGGGTGAAGTATGTCAAAGATAGCTGTATCCTGCTTGACTACTTCAGTAGTAATAGCAGTAAGCGTATGTAGTAAAATCATTGTATGATTTATTGTTTATGAGTTAAACCAGATAGGGATAAAAATAGATATGTATCGGCAGGAGTACAGATTTACTCCTGCTTTCGCCTTTATTCAGGCGGTTTGACGTGTAGTACGCCGCATATATTCCCGCTCCATTTCCCGCATTTCCTCGTCTGTGGGAATATCCACAATCCCGACATAGGAATAGTAAATGTCGATTTGCTGTGTCCGTTTCCCGTCCTTTTTCTCACGCTCATGGATTACGATTTTATCCACAAATGCGTTTAGGATTTCGGGCGTGAGTTCGTCAATGCGGGTATATTTCTTCGTGACGGCTATCAGCTTTGCTACATTGGTCACTTCCATATCGGCTTGGCTGACCTCTGCGGTCAACGCTTCGATTTCACGCTTTAACTGTCCCTGCTCCGCTTCATATCCGTCTGACAGCTTGTAAAAGCGTTCGTCATTCAGTTTTCCGCTGACATTGTCCTCGTAGATTTTGCGGAACAGGCGGTCAAGCTCATCCATCCGCTTTTCGTCTTTTTCTATCTGTTTCTGCTTTGCGGACAGTTCGTATCGGCGTTCCGCAAGGGTGGTGTCTATCTGCCGTCGGATAAATACCCGCTCAAACTGCTGTAAATAGGACAGGAAATGCTGAAGCTGTTTCAAAACCAACTGGTTTAATGCGTCCTCTCGGATATAATGCTGCGTGCAGTTCTGCGTGCGGCTCGTCCGTTTGTACTGCGAACAGCGGAAATGGGCGTATCCGTTGGCAGTGGCAAGGCTTAACTTTGCCCCGCAGTCGGCACAATAGAGCAGTCCAGAAAACATGCTCGTAATCCCGCTTTTGTTCGGTCTGCGTTTGTTTTCCCGTATTATCTGTACCTTTTCCCATATATCCCTGTCAATGATGGGGGCATGGGCATTTTCGATATACGCCCGCCTGTCCTTTGCGGTGGGGATGCGTTTTTTGCTCTTAAAGCCAAGCCTTGTGGATTTGAAGCTTTCCGTTATGCCGATATATGCTACGTTTTCCAGAATGGCGGCTACGGCAGATGTTTCCCAGCAATACGGGTCTTCCGACACTTTTGCAACGCCGATTCCCTTTGACGCTTTGTAGGCTGACGGGGTAAGCGTCCTGTCTTTCCAGAGGGTTGTGGCTATGGCAGACACGCCCTTTCCCTGCATGCAGAGGGAGAATATCCTGCGGACGACTGCCGCCGCTTCCCCGTCCACAAGCCATCGGGTCTTGTCATCTGGATTCCGTAAATATCCATAAGGCGGCGCACCCAGATGTTCGCCTGCAAGCCCCTTCGCTTTCTTAACTTCCTTTACCTTTTTGCTCGTGCTTTTGGGATACCATTCGTTAAAAAGGTTGGTAAAGGCGGCAAATTCATTGCTCTCAAGGCTGCCAGTGTCCACGTTGTCCATGATGGCGATGAACCTCACGCCCGCTTCGGGATAGATGATTTCGGAGTAAGAGCCGACCTCAATATAATTCCTGCCGAAGCGTGACAAATCTTTGACAATGACTGTCTTTACAAGCCCTTTTTCAATATCCGCCGACATTTCCTTAAAGCTTGGGCGGTCAAAATTCGTACCCGTATAGCCGTCGTCCACATAGAATTTCGGGTTAGGGAAACCGTGTTCCTTTGCGTACTTCATCAGATATTCTTTCTGGTTTACAATGCTGTTGCTCTCGCCTTCCCGTCCGTCGTCCTGGCTTAAACGGCAGTACAAGGCGGTAAATTTTTCCTGCTGTCTTTTCATAAGGTTCTCCTTTCCGACAGCAGACACGGTATTGTGAAGTGTAGGTACAGTGTACCATACCTGTCCTCAAACTTCAACGCTTTAAAGCGGTAATTCTTCTGCGGTCTGCTATGCTCCGTCATCGCCACTCCAATCCCCGTCATTATAACATTCATATCCCTGCATGCCACGCATAAAAATATCCGTAAGCTTGGAAAGCAAATCCCGCCCGTCCTTTCGGAAATGGGCGTCGACGGTGTATTCCGTGCCGCCGATTTTCTCGGTAAAGCTCATCTGCTCTGGAACACGGACAAGGGGAGTGACGTTTTGGACGGGCGGCAGAGGGGGATATACTTTATCGGGATTTACCATAGGGGCGTCCCTGTATTCCTCCATGATTGCCTGTATTTCTTCTTCGGACTTTCTGCTCATCGCAATGATTCCTCCCTCCTGCGGTCTGTTTTGCCTGCCCTCCCGTTCTGGTTTGAACGCTGTTTTTCAGCCGTATCGTGGATTTGGTTTAAACAATCATCAATGTGGGCAGAGCGTTTTTCAATTCCATCCGCATATTTCAGCCGCTTTCGCAGTTCTGTTATCTGCTCCGTCACTCCGTTTTTTTCTTCTCGGAGCGTTTCTTTCTCGGCGGGTGAAGCACGCCGTATCTTATTCTGCAAGTGCCGCCGATAGTCGGTAAGCATGTCCATTTCCGTCTGGTTTTTCTCCCTGTCGGCGTGCAAATCGGAGAGGGTGGAGATGTCATGCTCTGACATATAGCGTACCTGTGCGGTAATCTCGTCCAGTTTCCGAAGCTCCTCTTTCATCAGCGGGCTTGTCGGCTTGTAGTCCGTGCCTTTCGGGAATATCCCCAACTGATAGCACCAGTAATAATACAACGCTAAGATTCCCGTGGTTTTCTGGTGCGGTTTCCAAGCCTTTTTATATTCCTCTGGCATATGGGGAGAGTAGGAAATCCTCGCTTTATAGTTCCCGTACCTTGCCCTTGTGCCTAAATGTGAGCGGATAAAATCGGGCGTTAAGCGTTCATCAAGCGTATCTAATCTTGTAAAATGCTTATACTGCGGCAGCTTCATCTTCCAATGCCCGCCCGAAAAATCAACCTCGTAGCCTTTGTCGGTAAGGTATCTCATCATGTGCGGAATATCCCGACTGCCGCTGATTGCCTCCGCCAAATCTTCCAGATAGACGTTGTAGCGTGTCGGCTTGCCGCTCTTTTCATCCAGATACAGCGGTCTTGAAGGGGCTTTCTTCGGGTTCTCAATCACCGATAATCCGTACTCTCTGCACAAGCGGTCTGACGTTTCCCTTAGCCGTTTCTGCTCCGATTTTGAGTAATTATATTTGCTCCCATCCAGATAGGAAACGGAGTTGAAGCAGAAGTGGTTGTGGAGATGCCCCCTGTCAAGGTGGGTGGCAACGATTATCTGGTACTTGTCGCCCCACATCTCCCTTGCCAGTTTCAAGCCGATTTCGTGGCATTGTTCGGGCGTTACCTCGTCTGGCTTGAAGCTCTGGTAGCCGTGCCAAGCGATATACCCGCCTGTCTTCTGGTACTGCTTTTTCGTCAGAATCATCTGCTGTAACGCTGTTTCTTTTAAACAGTTGATGGCGGAAACAAACTCTCCATTGTCCGTTTTCTCTGGATTTTTCACATAGGAGAACACGTCAAAGAAGTCCTGCATCTCCTTATTCGGCACGGTCTTTTCTGGATTTTCCACATAAGAAATCAGGTCTTTCAACCGTCCTTCGATGTGCCAGAGGCTCGTTGCCGCCATATCAGACTACCCCTTTCCCTGCATATTTTTCCATATCAAACGGTTGTGGCATAGTAAATCTCTGCTGCAAATCCATCACTAACTGCTCAATCTCCTTACAGATTTCAGCGGCGGCAGGATAGAAAGGGACGCATTTTCTGAAAGCATCATGCACTTCATAGAGCTTGCCTAGCAGTTCCCAAAACTCGGTTTGCGGCATTGGCTGTGGGGCATTTCCCCTGCATAACTGACGCATAAATTCTGCTGCGGACAGACCGCAGGCGGATGAATACTGCTTTAATTTTTCATGTTCTTCTTCGCTCAATCTAAAAGTAATGCATACTTTTTCTGATTTTTCTCTACTCATTTTTCTTAATCCTCCAGTCTTATTTTTTCTTTTATCGGGGTAGCTAGGGGCGCTGGACGTCCAGTGGACGTCCGCTTAGCGCCGACCGAAGCGGAGCGTAGACCTGTCCCCTAAGTTAGTCCACACGCCTTTAGGCTGTGGATTGGGATTGTGGCTGACACAATCCGATGCTCGCTATCCCTGCGGACATCTCCGCAGGGCAACTTTTCTGTGCAGCGACATTCTTTATACCTGCCCTTACCCTCCGAAAAGAAAATCCTATGTGCTTCCACCTCCGTTCTGGATTTGATTACCTTTGACTTTTGGATAAATGAAAAAGCCGCTGCACCACACCACGAACGACAAGAGGATTCCCTCTCAATCTGATTCGCAATGTTATGTAGCGGCTTTGAAATTCAAAACCCATGTCAGCCTTGTCGATTGACCAACATTTCAATTTTATATCTATGTACTTATTTAATTTTCAATCTTCCAATTTCCCCATTAGTATTTTAGAATACCATAGCGGCAATATGGCTGTCAAGATTTTGCACAAACTTTTTAGTATTCCCTATGGACAGGGATTTTATTCACTTATTCTAAAATTGGGCGGGAGAATTTTATCCCCCACCCAATAGCCCATAAGAAAGCGTGCTGTATTAGATGCCTATAAAATCTTCTGCAACTTTTTTCTGAGATGGTCTAACCGTGCATAGATAGCACCCGTCGTTAAATGCACAAGCGGGGCAATCTCTTTTGTGGAATAGCCCTGCATTTTCAGCAGAACGATTTGCAGAGTACGCCTGTCCACCGTAAGCAATGCCTGATACAGATTTTCATCCTCGATTTCATCTAATAAATCCGTAACGGTCTTTATCTCGGATGATTGCTCTTTGTCTGCCATTCCCTCAAGGTATTCCCCGAAATCGCTTGTCCAATGGTAAAACCGCCTGTTGGAATTAAAGTCTGCCCTGTCGTCTATACGGATTTGTTCAATGGTAGTTTCATCAACTCCATGTTCCCGCAACACTTTTTCCTCGGCTTCTTTCCAGATACGCCACTTCCTGTCCTCACGTCCGTTGTTATATGCCATTCTTTTTTCCTCCAATCAATCTGAATTGAGCAGGCTTTAGCCTGCGATGAAATGTAAAAATCCAGATGGAGAGGCGGGGAACGACACCCAAAACAAGTAACAGCCCTGCGGCGTATTCCGATAAAAAACGACAAAAGAAAAACCGCAAAGGCTCTGTGACCTCTACGGTTATGGGAAATACTAATTCTGTTGTATGGAGATTGTACTTCTACCTTCATGGTGAGAAGTACCGTTGCACTGGCAGGGATTTTTTTAACTGGCTTCCTGCCAGTCCCTGATATGCTATGTATAGATAAACTTTGCTTTATATAAGCAGATGGACAACCGCCCGAAAAAAGGAACATAAAAACCCTCCAAATTTAAAAACAAATTCAGAGGGTAATTTAGGGTATAACAAAATAACCCACCCGAATATCGTTTTTTTATTTGGTGAGTTTGTTCTTTCAAATACGAAACAAAAAGAGCCGATGATTCGTGAATTGTTCCACAATTTCATCGACTCTGCGTCTTAAGCGTCTGGCTCTTTGATGACAGTTATCTTCAAGTTGTCAACTTTAATCAATCTTTCTTGTCTGCATTTTGGACAATAAAGGGGATAATTCTTCAAAACTTCTTCAAAACAGTGTCTTTCCTAATTTTATTACGGGTTTTGCTCCCACAAACAGGGCACAATATCTATTCGCATTTCATCATAATTAGCTTCTAATCCTTTCAAATCTCATTTTATACGACTTTCGCAAGCTGTTAGGCTAACTTGTGGAACATATGCCGAACCTTATCTATACGGCTATTCGGGCGGCGGGGTTGGCAAATAAGTTTACCAGTAGCTGGCTGGTATCCTTTTAACTCTGTCAAGCAGACTCCCTGCCCATTTGTGAAATAAGTTAAATCGTTCCTGTATTCTTGAATACATCTGGCAGGGATTTCTCCTTTCAGAATGACCTCGTCATTCTTTATCTGGGTACTTACAATATCTGCACAATACCTTGGGGCATCATGATACGCCCGTGAGAGATATTCCTGCGGTGCATAAATTTCAAATTGGAGATATGGCTCTAATAGTTCTGTCCCTGCTTTTTTTAAAGCCTGCTCCAATACGATAGGGGAAAGCAGCCGAAAGTCTGCGGGGGTACTTACAGGACTATAATACAATCCATATTCAAAACAGATTTTACAGTCTGTCACTTTCCATCCATACAGCCCCTGCCCGCAGCCATAGAGGACCCCCTCCATAACCGCATTTTGGAACGATTGGTTTAAATATCCAAGTGAAACTCTGCTTTCATACTGCACTCCGCTTCCAATAGGGAGCGGCTCTATGGACAACCCGACAGAAGCCCAGAAAGGGTTTGGCGGGACTTCTATGTGGATGGTATATTCTGCTTTTCTAAGCGGTCTTTCCATATATATAACAGTAGGCTCTTTTATTTCTGCCTCCACATGATATTTTTCCTCAAGGATGGCACAAATGACTTCCATCTGCACTTTCCCCAAAAAAGAAAGTATAATCTCATGCGTTGTAGTATCCACATAATATTTTAAAAGAGGGTCGCCATCTGAAATTTCTGTAAGTGCCCCAAGCAATATTTCCCGCTGTTCAGATTTCTTTACTGCAATCGTTGTTTGGAGCATAGGGAGAGGATTTTCAATAAATGCTCTCTGCGGCAACAGCATTTCGTTCCCCAAAATACTGTTTAGCTGCAAAACATCATTTGGTAAAATTACAATATCACCAGAGCAGGCTGTATCGGATGAACATAATTCCCCGTTTGTCGGAACACACATCTCTGTGATTTTTATTTTCTCTTTTTCAGATATTCTAATAACATCCCTCAAATGCAATGTTCCGCTATATATACGCACATAAACAAAACGCCGCCTTTTCTCCGAATATTCAATCTTAAAAACCTGCCCGCATAGTTCAGATTGACCTTCAGGCGTTGATGAATAAAACTTACTGGCAATCACTTCTATAAGCTGCCGAATCCCAAGATTGTTTTTAGCGCTTCCGTGATAAACGGGAAATAACGTTCCGTTTTGGAATCTCCTGTTTTCTTCCTGTTCCAGTTCTGACATTTTAAACGGTTTCCCTGACATATATTTCTCTAATAGTCCATCGTTTCCCATAATTACCGCATCCCACTGTCCCATATCGTCATTGTCCGTTACATTTATATGGGGATGCTGCCCAACCTTTTGCTTCACTATAATTTCCGAAGAAAGCTTTGCTTTCATTTCCCGATATACCATTGGCAAATCAATCCCCTCTTGGTCAATTTTATTGATGAAAAAAATTGTCGGAATCTTCATTGTCTGTAGTGCATGAAACAGTATGCGGGTCTGTGCCTGTATGCCATCCTTTGCAGAAACTAATAATACTGCTCCGTCTAATA
>NZ_JANFYJ010000200.1:0-350 GCF_024460495.1 Hungatella sp. SL.1.14
ATCGAATCAAAAAAACAGTATAAATAAACTGACTACCGCTCTAGCGCACTGGCCTGTCGAGTGTCCTCATGTAATCAAGCGACGGAAAGGGGAAAACCGCCCCTCTCCGTCGCTTTCTCACTTTATGACACTTTGAACTTGTCAAGGTCAGAGAGTATTTTCAAAGGCTTTCGGCTCTGCCTACAGCCTTTAAAAATCTTCCTCTTTCCCCTGACAAGTGCCTACTGTATCACGATAATGAGCAAAGAGTAAAGACGCTACAATCATAGACTTTGTTATTCCTGAATCGTTGTATGACAGTTTAGATAAAGAATCCGTCACTTCAGGAATATCCTTAATCAGCCAGTCCG
>NZ_JANFYJ010000201.1:0-350 GCF_024460495.1 Hungatella sp. SL.1.14
GCAGCATTCAGCATGATCCGCCGTTATAAGGCGGGAACCATCTGGACAGGCAGTCTGACAAAGTGGATCTGCGTGAACGTCAGTCTTTATATTAAAAATCATCGTTTCACAACCCGGCTTGCATTGGGTTATATCTGCTATTTTGTATTTAACTGTGTGAAGCTTGTGGCGGGTGCATTCGTATATTTTACCTATGACAGCATGGAATCCCGGATTTTAACAGGCCTTCTTGCTCTCGCACTGCTCTGCATGGACCTATGGGTTTTCCAGTCCACACTCAATAAATTTTCAAGACGGACCATATTTCCGGAGGCACTGCTGCCCATATCTGCTGTATACTTCATATTTCC
>NZ_JANFYJ010000202.1:0-348 GCF_024460495.1 Hungatella sp. SL.1.14
CTAAATTCATGGGGCTTTACGCTCTTTTCCATATCGACGACCTCAGTCATACCGTCGGAAAAGGTAAATGTCGCCTTTACCCACCAGTTATCATGAGGAAAATCGGCTCTCGTAACGAGAACAATTTTATCAAAATCCACGGGGCGGCCGAACTCCAGGGTCATCTTCGCATCGTCCTGACGGTCAATCCCCCATGATTCATACGGCCATTCGCCGTGGGATTCGTTGGAAACCACGCCGTCAATGGCATTGCGTGCAGCAAATACAGCCTCTCCTCTGGTCTCCACATTCGCATATACATGAGGATACCAGCCCGGATCCCCATGCTGGTGCATCACATTCTTTGCG
>NZ_JANFYJ010000203.1:0-348 GCF_024460495.1 Hungatella sp. SL.1.14
CTTTTAACAGCCCTTTTTCTGCCGCCTGACCCAGAATTCCATTCAGTAACTGTTTCAGCTGATACTCCGTTGCGATATGTTTCCTGCGAAATTTATAAAGCAGGCTGGGATCGCAAATTTTCTCCTCTGGGCTTAAATCGAGAAAAAATTTATATGCGAGGTTGTAGGAGGCTTCCTCTACCACTTCACGGTCAGATAAATTTTTCAGCCGTTGAAGAAAAATCAGTTTTAACATGAATTCCGGTTCTCGTGCCGGTCTCCCAAACTTCTCACAGTAACTTCATTTTAAAAGATCATTGGCAAAACTAAAATCAATTAGTTCTATTACCTGCCTGAAAAAATGGTCCT
>NZ_JANFYJ010000204.1:0-344 GCF_024460495.1 Hungatella sp. SL.1.14
TTAAAATATTTAATTGTATTTTTTGGATTAACATTGTTTTGACATTGATAGAATTTTTTTTGTTGGGAATAAATCAAGACTTATTAGGTGGCATTTTTGGGTTAGTTATGGGTGTTAATCAATATACAAATCTCTATTTTGTAATTATAAGTGTATATTGTATTGAAAAAATTGTGTGTCACGATGCAGAAGGAAGTGAATATAAAAGAGTACTGATTATATCAGTTCTGATGTTAGCTGTTGCAGCATTAGCAGAGATTAAATTCTTTTTTGCAGAATTTGTATTACTTTTTATGGTAGCATACCTTTGCCTTCCCCAAAAGCCACAAACTTTTTTTGGGGTT
>NZ_JANFYJ010000205.1:0-339 GCF_024460495.1 Hungatella sp. SL.1.14
CAAGCCTGGGAGCCTTACAGGTGGCGGCGGCAAACCGGGCGGCCATGGTAACGACCTGGGAGGCGCTGACTCCTGACAATCTCACAGCAGTGCAGATTAAGAATGGTGATGGGTTAGTGGTAGGCAATTATACTAACCTTGTACTTGTGTCTGAAACGTCCATGGTGGCCGCAGATGGTACGGTGCTTACAACGTATAATCTACGTGAGAAAAACGACGAGGAAAAGCGCCTGGACGCCCTGGAGGAAGGAAAGGCGGTACAGGACGGGGCAATTAATGATCTTGGTGAAGTGGTTGGAACACTAGCAGAAGGAGGTATGATTTAATGGGAGCATTTTA
>NZ_JANFYJ010000206.1:0-338 GCF_024460495.1 Hungatella sp. SL.1.14
CTAAGTAAACGCCTTTCCATTTTGCCATGGCGATTAAGAGCGCTACCATAACCGTGGAAGACGTTCCAAGCCCCGATCACGGGGGCGCGTCACACTGCAGATAGACTTCGCACCCCTGTTTGATATCCATGGCCTTCAATGCGGCCGTTACGAGATCCAGGCGGCCATCATACACGTAGTTTTCCTTTGTATTGTATTTCAACGTCATATCAAAATCCAGGGAATGGACGATGATCTGGTCGTCATTTCTGGGAACGATGGAACAATACGCGTACTTATTGATCGTGCTTCCAATGATTACACCGCCCTGTTCTACGCAGAACGGCGCCACATCTGTG
>NZ_JANFYJ010000207.1:0-334 GCF_024460495.1 Hungatella sp. SL.1.14
AGAATGTAATAGATACACGCTTTTCCCCGTCTGGAGTACCCCACATTTTCAAAATTACCGGCCATGTTTTTCTGGCGGTATAAATAGTAGGGCTCCTGTCCCATCTCGCGGGCAAAAGCGGCAGTCAAATCGATCATCTCCTGAGTGTTCGTGATCTTTAAGTCTCCGTATTTCTCCTTAAACATGTTAAGTCTGGCCGCGCGTTTGATGGCCAGAGAATGTACAGTGATACTGTCAGGATCAAGCGCTTTGAGTTCCTCCATGGTCCGGCGGACGTCTTCCAAATCCTCCTCCGGGAGTCCGATAAGCAGATCCATATTGATATTATCGAATC
>NZ_JANFYJ010000208.1:0-333 GCF_024460495.1 Hungatella sp. SL.1.14
AAAAATGGAAACAGATAAGTGCCTGCTGTATGGCAGCAGTTCTGGCGGCTGCCGTTCCAACAGGGACTGCCTGGGCCGGCAGCCCGGAATTTGCCAGAAGCGCCGAGGAGTGGGCAAAGCTTCGCGACAATGTCATGGAGTATGACGAACTGGCGGGGCTGATACATGAATACAATGTGACGGTACAGAATAATCAGCGTGATTTTAACGAGAAAAAGAATAAAACACGCGATGAAATCGCACAGGACTACCGTGACGCGGCCGACGCGATCAGGAGCAGCATGTCAGGAGAGGATGACGCGGGATCGATTCTTTCCGATGCGATGTCCGAAG
>NZ_JANFYJ010000209.1:0-333 GCF_024460495.1 Hungatella sp. SL.1.14
TACATTTACTACATAAAAATTTTTTAGTAATGCTAAAAGGATAAGCTATATTAATAAACCATACAACAATAATTTTTATAGAGAAAAAAGCATCACTCGTAGCTCAAAAGTTAATAAAGCAGTAATATAGGCATCTCTAGAACAAATGGTTTATATATCAAACAATTATCCTACAGTAATAGTTGAGAGCGAAGTAAATTATGTTGTTTCAGTAATAAGTGTTTTTAATGAATTTATAAAAAGAAATTTAGATTGGCCAGAAAATAAGTTATATTCAAAAGAATGTAAATTATATTTTAAATCAATTATTTCTTGTCAATATATTGCATCATT
>NZ_JANFYJ010000021.1:0-134058 GCF_024460495.1 Hungatella sp. SL.1.14
TCGTGTGCGGCGCAACTGATATGCGCAAGTCCATCGATGGTCTCTGCAGCATTATCCGGGATAAACTTTCTATGGACCCAGACCAGTCCTCCCTGTTCCTGTTCTGTGGGAAACGATGTGACCGGATCAAGATCCTGCTCCACGAACCAGATGGATATGTTCTCCTTTATAAAGGCTGAGCGTCACACAGGGCTGGTACCGCTGGCCACGGAAAAGTTCCGAAGCCCAGGCAATCACCTGGCGTCAGTTGAACTGGTTACTCAGCGGACTGGACATCGAGCAGCCCAAAGCAATCCGGACCAGTTAAAAAAACATCGTGAAACTGCCGAAATTTTTCGGCGGCATTTCGACTGGACGTGTGGATAACCGCTTTGTTTTTTCGCCAGATCGGGATAACCTCTGCGTGATAACTGTTTCATCGGAACTCATGGTATTTCGAGGGATCCATGGCGGTAAATATCCTGGTTTATCCAGCTTTTATCTGATATCCGGATCGTTTATCCGCCGTCATTATGACGAAAGCGCAGCCAGGACTGATTCGCTTTTTTCTTCGTTTTCTGGTAAAATACCAGTAATAAAACAAAGGAGCGGACACTCATGGCATCCGGTGCAAAGGATATCCAGTTCAGGGAACTGAAGGATACAATCTCACAATTAAATATGACGATCCGTACCCAGAATGACCTGATCATATCTTTGCAGAAGATGCTCGAAGAGCGTAATGCAAAGGACGATGAAAAAGACCGGATCATTTCAAACCTGCAGGCGCAGCTTGAATACTTCAAGCAGAAGTTATTTGGCAGTTCCAGTGAACGGCGCAGTGATCTGCCCGGCCAGTTAAGCCTTTTCTCCGGATCCGGTTCCGGGGAGGAACCATTGCCGGAGCTCATTGAGCCGGAGTTCATCGAAGTAAAGACCAGCAAACAGGAACGTAAGCCCAAAGCGGACTATGATGAGATGTTCGCAAATCTTCCAATCCACTATGAAGAAGTAAATACGTTGTCCGAAGAAGAGAAGCAGTGCCCTGAGTGCGGAGCCGGCATGATCCCGATCGGCCATGAAGAGATGCGGACAGAACTCCGTTATACCAGGGCAAAACTGGAGCGTATCGTGTACATTGCCGCCACTTATGGGTGTCTGGCCGGTAAAGACACGGAGGATCCGCGGTTCATGAAAGACGAAGGGAGCCCGGCACTTATCCCAGGCGGATATGCTTCTGCATCCCTGGTATCACATATCATGTATGAAAAAGTATGCAGATGCGCTTCCTCTGTACCGGCAGGAGAAGGGATTTGAACTTCCTGGAGTCAGTATCAACAGAACGACCATGGCGAATTGGATCATCACCTGCTCCCAGAACTATCTGAAGCCCATATATGATTACTTTCACCGGGAACTGTTAAAGAGACACTTCCTGATGGCTGATGAAACACCGATCCAGGTCCTGAAAGAACCTGTCCGGCGGCCACAGAACAAGTCTTATATCTGGCTGATGCGTTCCGGAGAGGAACGGCTCCCTCCCATTATTCTGTATCATTATACAGAAACCAGAGCCGGGGGAAATGCAGCGGACTTTCTGGATGGGATCGATGAAGGTTCCTATGTCATGGTGGATGGTTACAGTGGTTATAACCGGTTGAAGAAGATACGCCGCTGCTGTTACGCACACATACGGAGATATCTGATGGAAGCCATCCCGAGCGGCCAAGAGAAAGACTATAGTCATCCGGCAGTACAGGGAGTTCTTTACTGTAACAAGCTGTTTGAATACGAACGAAGCTATAAGGCAAAAGGACTGTCCTATGCACAGGTATACAAACGCCTCCAGAAGGATGCAAAGCCGGTTGTGGAAGGTTTCATGCGCTGGCTCGATGGGCAGCATCCAGAAAAGGGGAGCCGCATGGATCGGGCAGTAACCTATATCCAAAATCGAAAGGACACTTTGATGACTTATCTCGAAGACGGACGCTGCAGCCTGAGTAACAACGCCAGTGAGAATTCCCTCCGCCCGGTGACATTGGGCCGTAAGAACTGGCTGTTCAGTGACAGCCAGGATGGTGCAAATGCGAGTATGATAGTTTATACCATGGTAGAGATGGCAAAAGCCCACGGGCTTCACCCATACAACTATCTAAAATACCTGCTCGACAGCCGCCCTGGAACGAATACCACCGATGCAGAACTCAAAGATCTTGCGCCGTGGAGTGAGAAGGCGAGGATAGAATGTAACAAAAAATCAGAGTAAAACGCTCACTACCCTGACATCAAGTATTGATGCCAGGGCGGTCGTGTTGGGATACCTTAACACTTGGCGCTTACCTTTCTTCCTTACTTTCCGGCATTTCCTGCTCATTGCTTTACAAAGCGACTCAAAATCCACAAAATCGGCAGTAAAGGCCAGCCAATTTTTCGTCGGCTGACCTTAAATTTTTCCCATATATCACTGAAATACCTTCCTGCATCTGTGAAAGGGGCTAAAATCCACTATATCTTGTGGTTTAAACCTCTATTTTTTCTTAAAACTACAATTCTGCATCATTATCACCGACTCCACATGTCTGGAGTGTGTGATTCTGATTTACAAAAGGCGCAAAAAGGCCTTGGCGTAAACCCCATAATCCACTCCAAATAACGAATCAACCTTTCTATTTGCAGACCGGTTGATGTGATGATCCTCTACAAAATTATAACATGATTTTACAGAACTGGCGACTCCCGTTTCATTCAAGCATCGCTTTTTTAGATATGGCCTTTATAGTTTTTTCACTGCCAACAATAAAGCCCTTGAGTCAGCAAACTCAAGAGCTCTATTCTTGACAATTATTCATAGATAACTACTTCTTCCTAGCATAACTTCATCTATTCCTAGTTTTTTCGAAAATCATTAGATTGTACATATCTGATGCTACTAATTGCCTACTCAATCTATTTCTACAGTTAAAATTATTTTAGCAAAGATCTCTTTACTATTAATCAACATTGATTGTTATAAGATTGTTCTATAATAGCCATAACATCATCAATCTGGGCAAGACTTTCAAAGAATAATTCAACATCGCCATTTCCCCATCTGCCAACATCTGCTACATCTTTACACAATCCTTTAGGATCATATACTTCGCTAAACTTCATATTAATGGCCAAGCGAAGCCGTGATTTTTGAATTACAATATCTACGAAATTGGTATCCACTTTATAGGCGATATATAATTTTTTAAATTCCCTTTTTACATCTGGCGAAATATTGATGATTCTCTTATCCAGTTGCTCATACAGCATCTCTGTAAAAGGGTTCAAAAAATCATAATCATTAAGCGTGTAAATTCTTGAAACTTTTGACTCTGGTCTATATTGAATCAGAACAGCTTCTGGTAGTTCAGGATACGGCCAAATTTGTTTGCATAGTTCAATTAATAAAGCTGTACGCTCTTGAATTAATTGTTCATTCCATGTTGCTTTGTCAATGAGAAAACTATTAATTCTCAAACCACTTTCTTTAAAACCGCCCTCCATATTCAGCTTTTCAATAAAAGGTCGATCACTCATCTCTGCGTTATAAGCTGTTAATGTTAAATTACCAAGTGTATGAAGATATTTCTTTTGCACCTCTTGCCAATTAGCGCCTAAATCATCTTTCCATTCATTCGAAAGCTTGGGGTTTTGAGGCATAATGTGTTCAATGGTGTAATTGGACACGATGAGCGGCGATTTATTCTGGTAGCTTTCAATTTTTCCTAAGATGTAATTGCGTAACCGCATATTATAAATATCTTTTATGGACAAAGCATTGGAAAACTCAATGTCTGTTGGAAATGCCTTATACGATTCCATCAAGATAAGTGCAGCCTTGAAGGAATTATCGTAGTCCTCAGCTTTGATAAAATTTTTCAGCGTCGCGAAAGTCTTATTCAATGAATTTGTAGGGATACCACAAATGGCTCGCCGCAAGACATAACTGATACACAGTTCTCCAATTTCAGAGAATGACTGTAGTGATATAACAGCTTGATTATAATCAGCGTATACTTTAAGCAAGAAAGGATATACAACTTCCATCTGCAACCCTTTTATTTCATTAAAAACTTTATCCAAACAGGCCTGACCAGATTTAGCAAACGTCATATTTGTATAGCATACAGCATTATCAAAGATATCCTTACAAAACTCCGCTATGCTTGAAAAGCCACAGTTTACATGGTAAGCCTTAAATTCATCATAAATCTTATTTAGATTCGGGATTCTTCCGTTCTTATAGGTTAGATAATCACGGAAGAACTTGTCCATAGAATCGCTTTGTTTTTCATATCCAAATAGCTTTTCCATTGGATACCAGATGGTTTCATAAATATGTGCCTGTTCGTCCGGTTCAAGCCCCATTAATATATAATTGCGGATTAAATCAGACTGTGATAAATCCATCCCAGTTGAATTTAAGCTTTCAAAAATAAGCTGCGGATCATCCACCGCCCGATCCAATGTAATATTAACAATCTGTAATTTTCCAATGGCTTCATAGATGTCTTTCGGCAAGATTTCCTGCCCTTTAATCTTTTCCACAAAATAATTGCAATTGTTGACCAAACGCCTTGAAGATGTTTCATCGGTTTGAATGCCCTCAATCAGTTGGAGTAGCGTCTGCCGGTCAGATTGTGTTAAAAGCAATTTATACCGGTCATCGCCCTGTTGATAGGTATTTTTCAAACACATATCTGTAATCATTGGCGCATTAATCGTAGTATCTTCGGGATGCTCTACAGCGTAATTTCGTAGAGCAATCAGCAATAAAGTTAAAGTAGTCATACGCTGCTGCCCGTCAATAATCATAAATTTCTGCACACCTGTGGGCATCACCTGTTCCGCCACATTGACGACGGAGCCTACAAAGTGGCTGTTACGTTTTCCCTTTTGCATATTGACAATGTCTTTCCAGAGCTTCTCACAGTGAGATAATTCCCAGCTATAGGTTCTCTGGTAGACCGGAATAATAAATTGCCGGTATCCGTTGAGTATTTCAAAAATATTGCCCTTTTTTGCATCCATCTCTATGTACTCCTTGGAATTTATTGTCCATTATCAACCCATTGCTCACACTGGCGAATAATAGTGTCCATTGCATCTTCTACACCCTCCGGTGGATATTTATAGCGTTTTAAGAGACGCTTCACCATTTTACGCATTCCGGCGCGAGCGCTTTCTTTCTTCTGCCAGTCAATCGTCCGGCTTTTCCGCAGTTCTTCCGTCAGCTCACGTGTCATTTGAAGAAGTTCGTCGTTGCGGTAAAAATCCTTTACTGCTTGAGGCTTGGTGAGTGCATCATAAAATGCTAATTCCTCATCAGACAAGCCAAGGGAATTCCCCTGCGCATTCGCCCGTGCCATTTCTTCAGCCAATTTCTTTAATTCTTCAATAACTTCCTCGTTGCTAATTAACCCGTTAATATATGCATTCATAAGGCGTTGAAGCTTTTCAGAGAATTTTTCCGATTTTACCAGGTTCGTTTTGCTGTAAAGCCGCACCTGCTCACTCAGAAGTTTTTTCAATATTTCAATGGCCAAATTCTTTTGCTTCATTGCGCCGATTTCCTCAAGAAATTTTGGATCAAACAGTGAAAATTCTTCTTTGATATCGGCAAATAGATTAATAACACCTTCACTCTTTACACTTTGCTGCAGCAGATGATTGATGGTACTATTCATTTCTTTCAGTGAGATCGCATGGCCGTCGCCTTGAGATAGCCTTACAACCATAGTTCGTACCGCTTCAAAAAAAGCTGCTTCCAGTCTTTGTTCCGTCGATGTCAAACTGGCGCACAAGGAAAGGGATTGCCTTAAAAGCAAAGCCTCTTTAATAAACATCTTTTGTGTTTCTGTTTTGTCGGGGGCTATTATAAAGTTAATGGCATCCGTTAATTGGGTTGCTCGCTGCAAATCAGTTCCGCTGACAAAGGCAGAGTAATCGAAGCCATGAAAAAGCTGTTTACACACAGATAGCTTTTCCAAAAACTTGGGGAAAGCGAGATTTTTAATATCAGTATCGCCATAATTTGACTTATCACGGTTTGTATAGTCATTCATCGCCTGCTTCAAAGCGGAAGCGATGCCGACGTAATCCACTACCAAACCGCCTTCTTTATCTTGGAATACACGATTGACACGGGCAATCGCCTGCATCAAATTATGTCCGGCCATTGGCTTATAAACATACATGGTGGCAAGACTGGGGACATCAAATCCAGTCAGCCACATATCTACAACAATTGCAATCTTCATCGGATCGCTATTGTCTTTAAATTTCCTCGCCAGTTCCTCTTTGTATTTTTTATTGCCGATAATAGGACGCCACTCTTCCGGGTCTTTATTTGTCTCAGTAATAACCACCCGCACTTTTTCATTCCATGTAGGACGCAATTTTAATATTTCCTGATAGATGTGCATTGCAATTTCACGGGAATAGGCAACAATCATCGCTTTACCAGTCAATAAGTTTTCACGGTAATTCTCATAATGCTCAACAATATCGACGGCCAGAGAGTGAATAGTCTGATCCGCGCCAAGCACCGCATCCATTTTAGCAAGGTCTTTTTTGCTCTGCTCAATCGTGAAATCATCGGTGAGCTGTGCAAATTCTTCGTACTTATCATCCAACTGGCGCAGTACCTTTTCGTCCATCTTCAGTTTGATAACACGGCTTTCATAGTACACTGGACGAGTTGCCCCATCCTCTACAGCCTGTGTCATATCGTACACATCGATGTAATCCCCAAATACCTCTCGCGTGCTGCGATCTTTTGAAGCAATCGGAGTTCCCGTGAAACCGATATAGGTAGCTCCCGGCAGACTGTTTCTTATTTTACGGGCAGTGCCGATTTTAATTTCGCCTTTTTCTGTAATCTTTTCCTTAAGACCATACTGCCCACGATGGGCTTCATCTGCCATGACAATAATATTGCGCCGCTCGGATAGTGGCTCATCGGATTCCTCAAACTTTTGCATGGTAGTAAAAATGATTCCATTTGCCTGCCTGCCAGCGAGATAATCCATAAGGCCAATATCTTTTGCTGTGCTATGCTCAGTGATTTTGCGGCAGGTTGCCTGTACCGGAGTCTGGCGCAGGAAATCTTTACACTTAGAGAACTGGCTGTAGAGCTGGTCATCCAGATCGTTGCGGTCAGTGAGGACAACAAGCGTAGGGCTATTTAATTGTGCCTGCAACAAATGAGCGTAGAACACCATAGAAAGGCTTTTTCCGCTACCTTGGGTATGCCAAAACACACCACCTTTGCCGTCTGTATCAACGGCGGAGAGGGTGTGTTCCACAGCCTTTTTTACTGCGAAATATTGATGATAGCCCGCCAGTATTTTGATTTGTTCTGCTCCGTCATTGGAAAAGCAGATAAAATTTTTTAGGATGTCTACAAAACGTGCTTTGTCAAACAAGCCCTCAAAGAATGTGTCAAACTGAGCATAGCGGGTGTTTTCATAGCTTCCATCCTTGGTTTTCCACTCCATATAGCGGTTTTCTCCGCTGGTAATGGTTCCTGCCTTGCTGATCAGCTGGTCGCTCATCACACAGATCATGTTGTAGTGGAAGATGGAGGGAATTTCGTGCATGTAATTGCGTATTTGTAAGTATGCCTCTGAAGCGTCTGTTTCCTCGCGGGAAGGGGATTTTAGCTCCACCAAGACCAGAGGAAGGCCATTTACAAACAGAATAACATCGGGCCGCTTCAGGCTGTTTTCTTCAAAAGACCATTGATTAATAACATAAAAGCTGTTGCGGCTCAGGTTCTGGTGGTCGAGGATGTAACAGAGATTGCTCTGTTCCTCATCCTTTACGAAATACTTGACCGGGATTCCATTTTGCAGTAAGGAGGTAAATGCCGCGTTTTTTTGAACGATGGAATTTCCCTCAAGATTTTGCAGCTTATATAGGGCATCTGCTAGAGCATCTTGTGGAAGCGTGGGGTTGAGTCGGGAAAGGCTCGCCTTTAGCTCGTCCAGAAACAAAGGGCAGCGATAATCCCTTGTTATGTCAGGTCCGTACAGATGGGTATAGCCCATGTTTTGAAATAGTTCAATGACTGCATTTTCGTAGTTTGCTTCGGCAAACGGCATGATTTACACCTCCTGCGGGATTTGGATTTCTCCGCTCATGAGTTTGGGAAGCAGGGTGTCGCGGAGAATGGAGAGGGTTTTGTTTTGTTTTTTTAAGGTTTCCATTTGTTCAAATAATGGTTTTTGAAGATCATCATACTGCCTAATGATTGTATCTGGCGCAATAACCATAGGTATATTGTTAAGTATATCTGTGGTCATGCTTGGTACGGCAGTTCCTGCGTTCATAGAAGCCAAGTCTTTACTTTTTAAAAAGAAATAGACCATTTTAGCAGCACCTGAAACTTTCATCTTTGTATAAAACATGGTATCAACAGTCCAAAACGGAGTATTAATATAAATTACATTATTTAATGTACCCTTTCTAGGGACTAATACAGATTCACTTTCATAAAGTGCCCTATCCGCATATCTCATAATACCACCAGAACCGTAAACCGGTATCATTCCATCTGCCAACTTCTTGTGATCTTTTCCATATTTTATTTCTATTACTTCACTTAAAACACCTGCTCTCCACCCTTTGGGGATTTCTCCGAGATCACTATCTATAAACGCCCCATCTTGAAACGGTTCAAAATCCACAAACCAGCTTTTAAAAATCGCCTGTGCCTGCGCTTCAAGATTTTTGTTGATGCGGTTGTTTAGCTCAATTTTATCATCGAGACTGGATAATGTATTAGCTATAGCTTCTTGTTCTGGGAAAGATGGGAAACAAATTGGTAGTTTGCATTGTTCAGTAATACCTAAATAAGCGCGCGTACTACCTGAACCAGCCCAGCTAAAAAATAACCGTTGAAAATATTCTGTATCAAAATAGTATTTTAGAAATTTGTTATACAATCCATTTCTTACCCTATAATATGTCACTTGCGGTGTCAATATAATAGTATTAAAACTGTCATCTACAAGTGCGGTTCTCCCAATGGTGGCTTTATGTGTAAGAAGGACATCGCCAGGTCTTGCAATTCCTTTACGTAAACCAGCTGCCTGTTCAGATGTAATATATTTGCAGTTTGAATAGTCGATCCTTCCATTAATTAAGTCAGCGGCCATAACAAAAGGTACTCCGGAAGAAACATAATCAGAGGATTTGGGATGTATTGCACCATGATTTCCATCAAGCGGTCTTTCTAGCATTCCTTCATTAATAAGTTCTTGAACGGTAACTGTTTTCCACTCAGATCTCATACCCAATCGCCCCCATTTTCTCCTTAATGGTCTTTTCCAGCTCATGGCTTTGGGCGAACAGACCGGACAACTCCATCGTCAATCGCTCCATCTTTTCCTCAAACACCTCACCATCGTCCTCCTGCTCTGCAATGCCAACATAACGACCAGGGGTAAGAATATAATCTTGCTTTTTAATTTCAGACAAATCCGCAACAGCACAAAAACCTTTTTCTTCAACCAATGTTCCAGCCTCAAACGCATCATGCGTCTTGGAGATTGTAGCGATATCCTCATCCGTCAGCTCCCGCTGCTTGCGGCTGATCATTGTGCCTAAATTGCGGGCATCAATAAATAATGTTTTTCCCTTCTGCTTTTTACTTTTACTCAAAAACCAAAGACAAACGGGAATTTGTGTTGTCATAAATAATTGAGGCGGCATAGCAATAATACAGTCCACTAAATCTGCCTCAATGATGTTCTTCCGGATTTCTCCCTCGCCGCCACTTTGTGAGGAAAGAGAACCGTTTGCCAGCACTAGCCCCATCTTTCCTCCTGCATCCGACAGATGATGAATCATGTGCTGCATCCAAGCAAAGTTGGCATTCCCCGCAGGAGGAACACCATATACCCAACGACCATCGCCCTTGAGGCGGTCTGCGCCCCAATCAGATAGGTTAAAGGGCGGATTTGCCATAATATAATCTGCCCGTAGGGTAGGGTGGCAATCTTTAAAGAACGTGTCCGCGTTATACTCTCCAAGATCGGCCTCAATACCACGAATTGCAAGATTCATCATGGCCAGCTTCCATGTTGTCGGGTTAGAATCCTGGCCATAGATAGACAGATCGTTGATGTTGCCGCTGTGGTTCTCCACAAACTTTGCGCTTTGAACAAACATACCGCCGCTACCGCAACAGGGATCATACACACGACCATTAAATGGCTCCAAAACCTCAACCAATGTCTTAACCACGCATTCTGGAGTAAAGAATTCCCCGGCCAGCTTTCCTTCCTGCTCCGCAAACTTTTTAAGGCAATATTGATACACAGTCCCCAGTACATCCTTGCTGGAGCCGTCATCTGTCATTTTTAAGTTAGTGAATAAATCCACCACATCACCCAACCGTCTCTTATCCAGCTCTGGACGGGCAAAGTTTTTTGGTAAAATACCCTTGAGCCGCTTGTTCTCCCTTTCAATCGCCCGCATCGCAGTGTCAATGGCAATACCGATTTCTTCAGTATGGGCCTGTAACTTAAGGTTATTCCATCGTGCATCTGCTGGGACAAAAAAGATATTTTCGCTGGTATACTCATCCTTATCTTCCTCGAAGCCGTCCCCCTCTGCAACCAAAGCATTATACTTTTCTTCAAAGCGATCAGAGATATATTTCAGGAAAATTAGTCCCAAAACAACTTGTTTATATTCAGATGCATCAATATTGCCTCGTAAAATACAGGCAGCATCCCATATCTTCTTTTCAAACCCGTCATTAGCAGTTGTATTTTCAGCCACTTATTTTTCCTCCGAATCTTATATTTGTAAATTTATCATTGGTCTGTTTTACACCATTTTGTCCTACAGCCTGATCCGACTGTCTTAATTGTATTTTCCCGTCGCATTTCTCCTAAAACTTTTTCCACTGTAGTTGGTGAGATACCGGAGCAGGAATTAATAATATCCGTTTTTGCAAATAAGCCAATAGCGTCTGTTACAAATTTGGCATATGTAATCATTATTTTACCATTTATTATTCTATAAATCTATACATTTAATCTCATCTTTCTATTGCACCTTATCCACCATGATTTATTTTACCCCGGCCTTCTGCGCCTGGCTCATCTGATCCTTCCGTTCTATCAGATACACCTTATTTCCCTTCTTGAACCTTGCCCCTGTCTGCTTAAATCAGAAAGATACATCATATTCCACACACTGTTCCATGGAATCAAGTATCCAAGCGAAGTCGCAGATTCTTGCCAAATACTTCCGAATATCAATCTGCTCAAACATCGGCTCATGAATCACGGTCCGATGTTTGATCGGCAATATCTTAACATCAATTATTTAATAAATACACACATTTTTGATATATTTCTATTTTAAATTTTTCATCTGTAATAGCACTTGAATGTAATATTCAGAATCTATAATTTACTCCTGCCTTCTGCGCCTGACTCATCTGATCCTTCCGGTCTATCAGATACACCTTATTCCCCTTCTTGAACCTTGCCCCAGTCTGCTTAAACCAGAAAGGTACATCATATTCCACACACTGTTCCATGGAATCAAGTATCCAGGTGAAGTCACAGACTCTTGCGTCCGGCCCGGACTCTCCTCCACAGGTAACCCCTTCTATCTTCCCCGTGGCCAAATACTTCCGGATATCAATCTGCTCCAGCATCGGTTCGTGAATCACATTCCGATGTTTGATCGGCAATTCCAGAAAAACAGGAAGACGGTAGTCGGCCCTGTTCTGGTTCTCACAGGTACAGCAGATTGTCACATTCTCATATCCGCTTCCCCAGTCCCCCGGTAATTCCACCTCAAACCGGTGTATGCGTTTGGTAATAATAACAAAGTGCAGATCGCTGCGCCTGCGAATGATATCCCATGCTTCCTCACGCCATTCATCTGCCTCATCCAGAAAGAAATCAGAGGTCATGCAGGTATACACACTATCACCATCCGGCTGCAGCTTGTATTCCCCCTTGCGGTTACGTCTGATTGGCATATCAAAGCTGGAGGTACGGGTCACAATACTGCTATCCTTACCAAATTCAGCGTCCCTCCGATAAACATAACAATTTGCACAGCCCGGGCTGATTTTTTTACATCCGTGCCATGGATTCCAGATTGCCATATCACCACCTCCGGTTTCCTCCATCAAATAAGCCGGGAGCGCCTTTTCTCTTTCATCAAGCCCTTATTGTCCGTCCTCATAGACCATCAGGCATTCCCTCTCTCCGGTTTCTTTTTCTGTCATTCTCTCCCGGACTTTGAATCCCTCTGCCAGATAAAAGGCCATTGCCCCGGTGTTCTTTTCAAACACGTGCAGGGTCAGCCTCTTCTTCTTTTTCACCGCTTCAATCAGCTGATGGCCGATTCCCTGTCCCTTATGTCCTGCCGCTACAAAAATCCCGGCAATGTATTCCGCATCCATTCCGATGAATCCCAGAATTTCTCCAGCCTCCTCGTATACATATACCTCCGCATTGGGCAATACTGATTTTACGGAATCGAAATTCTTCTTCCAATACTCTGCATCTATAAATGAATGAGCTTCCAGATTTCCCTCCAGCCATATGTTCATAATCTTGTCTAAATCCCGAAATTCAAATAGTCGAATCATCTCTCTGCCTCCTTACCTCTTCACTCTATTATACCGGATTAGCCTCTATCACGCAAGCCTAAAGGAACATTTGTTCGAATTTTATGTCAGATACCTTTTCCCGGCCGAAACCCTGCCTCCTTCTTTTTTTCTCCTGCAAGAGAAAAAGGATACCGGTTTCAAACAGTATCCCCTTGGGCAGCCACCTGCTTTATTGTATCGTTGTTCTTAAATAAATCTTTTTCTTGAGTTTCTCTATATTTTCACTAATGCACTGTATCACATATACAAATTCATCATCGTCTTTCCCTGTCGGGTCCTCTACCCCCTCATCTTCTGAAGTATTTTTTTAACTTCCTCAGTTTTAAGGACCTTTCCCATCGATACCACTTTCCCATCCACTACCAAAGCAGGTGTTGTCATGACACCATAGGCTGCTATCTGTGAAAAATCAGTCACATGATCGACGGCGGTATCCATACCTAACTGTTCAAGCGCTGCCCTCGTCGCTTCTTCCAACTGATTGCATTTTGCACAGCCGGATCCCAGTATCTTAACAGAAGCTCCTTCGTTTTTAGCATTCTCAGCCTGTGCCATCGTTTCAGGCGTACAGTTTCCGCCACAGCAGCAGCCTGCCGTTTCTTCTTTCTTTTTCTTCCCAAACAAATTCATAATTCTGATCTCCTTTTATATTATATTTGACAATTGAGCACCGAATAATTGTTACCTAAGTTTTCTATATGATGAACGCCTGTATCGCATTAAAAAAATAACCCACGAGAATAATCCCGCCTGCACAAATTCCAATGAACAGGCCAAGGAGCCTCGGTTTCACTGCCTTGCGCAGCATAATGATAGAAGGCAGGCTCAACGTTGTAACCGCCATCATAAAAGAGAGAATCGTTCCCAGCTGCGCTCCCTTAAAGAGCAGCGCTTCAGCGACGGGAATGGTTCCAAAGATATCAGCATACATCGGAATACCGACCAATGTAGCCAGGATAACACCGATTGGATTATTACTTCCCAGGACAGCCTCCACCCAGCTCTCCGGAATCCAATTGTGGATCATTGCGCCAATGCCCACGCCGATCAGAATATACGGGAAGACCTTTGTAAAGGTGGCCGCAACCTGTTCTTTTGCAAAAGTCAGGCGTTCCTTTTTCGTCAGAGACGGTGATTCAATATCTACACTGCCTGCAGTCTTAATAAATTCTTCCACATAAGGTTCCATATGCATTTTTTCAATCAGCGAGCCGCCGACTACTGCAATAACAAGCCCCACAACAACATAGATAATGGCTACCCTGGTTCCAAAAATACTCATAAGAAGAATCAAACTACCAAGGTCCACCATGGGAGAGGAGATTAAAAAGGAGAATGTAACCCCCAGCGGCAATCCTGCGCTTGTAAAACCAATAAACAGCGGGATGGAGGAACAGGAACAAAATGGTGTCACAGTCCCCAGCAGCGCTGAAATAACATTAGCTCCAATTCCATGAAAACGGCCCAGAATCCGTTTACTCCGCTCAGGAGGGAAATAACTCTGGATATAGGAAATCATAAAAATCAGGAAACAAAGCAGCACCGTTATTTTTACTACATCGTAAATAAAAAATTGAACGCTGCCCCCAACGCGCCCACTTATGTCCAGTCCCAAAGAAGAAAGCATGCTTCCAATCATTTTGTTCAGCCACTTCATTCCCAGAACCTGGTCTTGTATAAACTCCCAAATGCTCATAAAAAATCCTCACTTTCATTTTTGCGGAGCACACATATCAACTTTTTTTGATGTGTTCTTGTTTTATAAACGCCATCCAATAAAGATGGCGTTTAATTTCCCTGACAAATGCATTCGCTCTTCTGCTCTGTATCTGGCGTGGTCAGCTTCTTCAGCAAATCTACTGCATAATCTCTGCCTGCCGCGCTTAACCGATAGTGGGTCCATTTTCCCTCCTGCCGGCTGGATACAATCCCAGATTCACAGAGAATTTTCATATGATAGGAAAGTCCTGACTGTGTTAAATCCAATTGTTCCAGTAATATACATGCACATTTTTCTCCACTGCGCAGTTGTTCCAGGATAGCAAGTCGTTTTTCATCACATAGCGCCTTAAATACCTTGGCATTTTTCTGATATGTTGTCTCCACGTTTTACCTCACATCAAAATTATTTGATATGATTAGTATATGCAAAAGTGTGGATTTTGTCAACACCGTTTCGTATGCTGATTGTCTTTTTCATATAAGGCTCTGGCCTTTCTGTAATGTTTTCATCAGATAGGCCATATTTCGACCAAGATTACCTGCGTTATCCAACCCTTCCTGATCTTTCAAGACATCGCCAGGCATCTGCCCGTATGCCATATTCCAATAAACCGAGCCGACCACAAACATTTCATGATTCAGGAAAAAGTGGTTCATGCTGTCAATGGCCTGCAATGCGCCGCCTCTGCGTGCCGCTGTCACGGCTGCTCCTGTCTTATGGGTGAGCAATCCGGGATTCAGATCGCATACCACAGCCGCCCTTTCCAGAAATGCCTGCATATTAGCAGAGACATTGGCGGTATAAACCGGAGAGCCCAGCAGAATCCCGTCTGCCTGCACCATTTTTTCAAAAATATTGCGGAATGTGTCCTTCTTATGCACACAGTTCTTCTTTCCTTGGCAGGCCCAGCAAGCTTTACAGGGCTCTATGATCTGACCTGCCAGCTGCACCAGTTCTGTTTCAATATCGGCTTTGTTTAGTTCCTGAAATACATGGTCAATAAGGATTGCTGTATTCCCATCTTTTCTTGCACTGCTGTTAATTGCTAAAACTTTCATGGTCATCTCCTGTTATTCATTCGCACCGTCTTCCGGGATTCCAGTTGTACTGCTTCCGGATTGAATCGCTCCGGTATGATCCGTAACTACTGTGTAAATGCGTTGTTAAAAAATGTTTCCAATTTATCAAATGGAATGATTTCCATCTGATCGTATAAATCTGTATGGGAGGCGCCAGGGATAAGCATCAGCTCTTTATTATCTCCCTGTAACAGTTTGTATGCCTCCTGGCTGTACATAAGAGAATGTGCTTCTTCCCCGTGTACAAGCAGAACCGCGCTGCGGATTTCAGGAGCATATTCAAACAGACGCATATTCATCAGAGAACCGCCGGCAGTGGCCGCCCATCCGTTATTTGCATTGACGGAACGGGGATGATAACCGCGCTCTGTCTTGTAATATGCAACATAGTCTTTCACATATTGAGGTGCCTCTTCCGGCACTTCTTCGGGAAGTCCTCCTCCCATTGTATAAGATCCGTTTTTATAGTCCTCTGTTCTTTGACGATTGTAAGCTATCCGGGCCTCATATCTGCCTTCTTCATCCACAGAATCAAAATATCCCAGCGCAGTATTTCTGCTCATATCATACATCGTCATTGCTGCCGTTGCCTTTATCCTTGTATCAAGTGCAGCTGTCTGCACCGCCATACCTCCCCAGCCGCAGATACCGATAATTCCAATTTTTTCAGGATCGACATTTTCCTGTATGGAAAGAAAATCAATAGCCGCCTGGTAATCTTCGATATTAATATCCGGAGAGTTAAAATCTCTCGGGTAGCCGGCACTTTCTCCTGTAAAAGACGGATCAAAAGCGATAGCCAGAAATCCTCTTTTTGCCAGTTCCTGTGCATAAAGTCCGGAACTCTGCTCCTTCACCGCGCCAAAAGGGCCACAGACCGCAATAGCCGGAAGCTTGCCCGTATACTCCATCGGTTCATAAAGATCCGCAGCCAGAGTAATACCGAAATGGTTAGCAAATGTTACTTTTCTATGATTTACTTCATCACTGAGCTGAAAAACCTTGTCCCATTCTTCCGTGAGTTCAATAGGTTCAATTTTTATGCTGACATCCTTCATGTTCCCGTAATTCACTGCCATCGCGTCCCCCTCCTTTACTGCCTGTCCTTCTGTTTCCGCCGTTGCTTCTGTCTGCATTGTTGCCTCTGTCTGCCTTGTTGCCTCTGGCTGTGTCTCCGGCTTCGCACCGCATGCAGTCATAGAAGCCATCATGGCTACACAACCTGTAATCGCTAACGTTTTCTTTAATAATTTTCGCATTTTTTCCTCCTGTTATTTAGCTTTATTTTATGATTGGCATTCGCCAAAATATCATTTATATATCCTCTATCCGGCAAGCCTTTATTTTCCCTTTTCCTCCTTCACTATTTTTATTGTCTCACCTTGTTAAGCTCAAGCCATGTACTTACATAGAAGACAAAGATTCACCGCCTGAGTAGCTAATTGCCAGTCCCTCGCCAATCATCGCATCTGGCGCCAGCTTTGCAATAAATGCCAGGCTCTGCCCGAATCTTCCACCGCCCTGACTACAAAACGGTATGATTGTCTCTCCATGCCTCACGCTCCGGACTTCCCATTAAAAATGTCCCGCCAGGAATCAAGACATATCCATCATTTACTTCTGTTGCCACAGAAGGTGTGGTTTCCCACGAATCGGCTGGAGATGCACGGTTTCCTGTCATCATCCAGCAAATAGTCCCTATACAAACCAGAATTGGAATTAAAAAAGCGAGATATTTTTCCGTTTTATGTTTCATTCCTTTTAACCCTTTCATTTGTTTCTGTCCATAATAACCGATTGTTATAAACAATCCCATAATAGAAAGCGTTTCTGTTAAAAATGAAGCAGCTGTCTTCGTTTCATCCCAAAATACGAAGGCCGTTTTTAAGAACAGGTAGTCTGACATGTTCTGCTGTATAAAAGCGTAAACACCAAATATAGAAATTGCAGCTGCAAGACCTCTGGCCAGCCAGGCCAATTCATCTTCTGATTCTGATTTTTCCAAAAACTTTGTTCCCAATCTAACAACCCTGCTCCAATGCACTCCCGTATGCAGTGCCATCAGAATTAGCCCCCAATGGGAAGCAAACAGGTGAAGTCTACGAGAGAGAACCATACCTCCTGAAATGGGCAGCCACTCGAATACAAATCCACTCATCACGATACCGCTGATCATAAGAATAGACATATCTGCAAAAAGGAGTAAATTAATAATGGTAATGAGGCTGCGCAGGAGCGTATAATTCCCTTTCCCGATATGTTTCAGCCAGTTTATGTTTAAGAGATGATGGAGGATTAGCACGACAGCCATTGCCGTCCCAAGCCATTCATGAAATTCCTGCCCAGTCAATATTTCTGCCATAAGAACAGGAAGCATTACAAGCAGACTCATATCCACCATCATTTTTATTTTTACCGCCGCCTTCACTGGGCCATCACATTCAGTGAAAGTCCATCAATCCAGCTCACCATTTCACCATGAGAAATATCACTGCTAAGCCGTTTCCCATCCAGCCAAATTACATCAGAGCCAGCAAGGTTGTGCAGGTTTCGTGCGCTGGATCCAATCCCGCTGCCTCCGGAAGTGCAAAATGGAACAATCGTTTTTCCACTGAAATCGTAAGCTTCCATAAAGGTATCGATGATACGCGGCGCTTCTCCCCACCAGATAGGATAGCCCAGAAAAATCGTGTCGTACTGATCCATATTCTCCAAACTGCCTGAGATTACAGGCCGAACACTTTCATCATTCTGTTCCCTGGTGCTTCGGCTGTTATTGTCACTATAGTTCAAGTCCTCCGATGAATACGGGATTTCCGGTACGATTTCATATAAATCTCCCCCTGTAACTTCGGAGATATACCCTGCCAGGGTCCTGGTTGTTCCCGTTGCGGAAAAATATGCAACCAGAATATCAGATCCGGCTTCCTCAGTTCCTGTATCATCCGTTTCTTCGCCGGCTTTCTTTGTAACAGAGGCGTTCTCACTGTCGTTCTGCAAAAGATCCGTTTGCTGTGCCGCTTTGCCGGTTTCTTGTGAAGAAGCTGGTACAGACATGCCCGTATCAGACGCACTGCCCTGGCTGCTGCAGGCGGTCGTAACAAACACCGTGGAACAAACACAGATAAACGATAATATTTTTTTCATTCTAAAGTCCTCCTCTTTGAAGTATTTGTTTGAGTATGGCTGCCGAATTTACTTATGTGTTTTTTGAATTTTGTACCGTAAATAATCCACACGGTCTAACTGTTTCTGTTTAAAATGAAGTTCATCGAGGGTCACTCCACGTTTTTTGTTTAGCATATCGAGGCGTTCTTCTTCTGTGGAATCACCTTCCAAAAGAAGACGCATATATGCCTCAACCTCGTTGTTGTCAAAGCCAATATCATGGAGGGTCATAATCATACTAAGCCTTTGTATATCCCGGTCATCATACTGCCATACCCCCATCACCCTTCTCACTTCATCACACAGGCCCCAGCTTTCATATTCCTTTAAAACTTCAATCGGAATATTGTACCGTTCACTTGCTTCATTAATTGTCATAGTCTCACCTCGCTGATTATTCATACCAAAAGGTCACACCGCAGCTTAATGCTCCCCATAGGCGTGCTTCGCACGATAATGTAAATAAATAAGGATGTCCCTTCCGGAACACCCTCATTGTAAGCCTATATTCATTCTATGTCTAATGCCTATAATTTATTGTCAGATATTACTTTTTCGTATTGTCTTGCGAATTCAATAAAACTGCTCGTGGCAGAGGAGAAAATCTGTTCTTTCTTCCATACCAGAACTGTGCTCATTTCAAGTATTGGATAAAGAGGAACAAAGCACAAATTATCGTATGTATAGTTCAGCTTAATACCAAGTACAATTCCCAAATGATTCTCCGCAAGCATTGCTTCATTGTACAACAAATTACCTGTAGCAATAATTTTCACCTGCGTATTATAATCATCAAGCCATTTACCAATACTGCTCTTTGGGAATTCGCCTGTGGCAGTGATTAGTTGTTTTCCAACTAAATCTTCCGGCTGCACCCATTCTTTTTGAGCCAAAGCGGAATCCGTGTTTACCCATACTCCCCAGCGTTCCTTTACCGGCATAGAAATAAAATCATACTTACGAATATCAATCGGTTCTGCCATCAACCCTATATCCAGAAGACCTCTCTCTACATAATCGTGAATGTTATCCGCATCCCCGCTGTAAATCTCATATTGCACATTGGGATGTTTCTCCGAGAAGGAGGCAATCATCTGCGACAGAAATCTGGTAGATTGAAATTCTCCGCTGCCAATAGCAATTTTTCCGGTGAGTTCCTCATCTCTGTGCCTTAAATCCTGCCTGGTTTTCTCAGCCAGAGCCAGCAACTCCTGTGCGCGGCGTTTCAAAATCATACCATCTTCCGTTAGTATAATATTATGATTGCTTCTGGTAAAAAGTTTTACACCGAGGTCTTCCTCTAATTGTGCAATCTGTCGCGATAAGGTAGGCTGGGTGACGTGAAGCATTTGTGCTGCCCGCGTAAAGTTTTCCTCCCTGGCCACTGCCAGAAAATAGTTTAGCACGCGAAGATCCATATAATCCCCCCTTTTTTTAGATTATACTGAAGATTTATAGTATTTTCAACATGGCTATCCATGAGTTATTAAGTTCGTAAAATAATGTATGCACCTTTATCCTTTGCTCTGCATTACTACCTTCTTCGTCTTGGAATGTTCTCTTCATATGCCATCATGACACATGCCATAAGACACCACTTGGGCAGATCTTCTTCCAGGAGTCAAATTCAATCGCAAGTTCTCTTTCTTCCTTACTTTCCGGCATTTTCTGCTCGTTGCTTTACAAAGCGACTCAAAATCCACAAAACCGGCAGTAAAGGACAGCCAATTTTTCGTCGGCTGACCTTGAATTTTTCCCATATATCACTGAAATACCTTCCTGCATCTGTGGAAGGGGCTAAAAATCGGGGCTAAAAACGGCCATTTTTTGCCCTGTTTTTTGCTCGATTTTTGCTCAAAAACCACTATATCTTGTGGTTTGAACCTCTATTTTTTCTTAAAACCACAATTCTGCATCATTATCACCGACTCCACATGCTCCGTCCCCGGAAACATATCCACCCCCCACGCCACTTTCGCCTCATACCCCATCTTCCTGAACACTCCCAAATCTCTGGCCAGCGTCTCCGGGCCACAGGATACGTACACCACTTTCTCCGGTTTTATCTTCGCAACCGACTGTATAAACTCCTCCGTACTTCCGCTCCTCGGCGGGTCCATAAAGACAACATCAACATGTTCGCCGTTATCAGCCATTTTACTCATAAATGCCCCTGCGTCATTACAATAGAACTGCGCATTCTTAATCCCGTTAATCTTAGCATTTTGGGCTGCATCCCGTACCGCATCGCGGTTTAATTCCACGCCGATGACCCGGTCCGCCTCCTGGCTCGCCACGATCCCAATCGTTCCGATACCACAGTATGCATCAATCACCGTTTCCTTCCCGGTAAGGCCGGCCAGTTCTATCGCTTTCCGATAAAGCACCTCTGTCTGTACCGGATTCACCTGATAAAACGATTTAGAAGAGATCCTGAAACGAAATCCACATAAAATATCCTCAATATAGCCTTTTCCGTACAGCACGTTCTCCCTGTCTCCAAGCACCATGCTGGTATCCCTGCCGTTAATATTCTGAACAATGGTTGTGATTTCCGGATGCTTTTCTCTCAATGCGCGGACAAAATTATTTTTGGAAGGAAATACAGGAGATGCTGTAACCAGAACGACCATGATATCACCCGTTGCAAAACCGCGTCTGATCAGCACATGGCGCAGAAGGCCGTACCCTGTATCCTCATCAAACGTTTTGATCTTAAATGATTTTAACATTCCTCTGATGGTACCAATGATCTCATCCGCCTTCTGATCCTCAATGAGACAGCTTTCAATCGGAACGACACGATGTGTATTTGCCTCATAGACGCCGGAAACAGGATTTCCTTTTTTATCATGGTCAAACACAGCATGTACCTTATTTCTGTAATGGAACGGATCCTTCATCCCGATAATTGGCTGTACCCTGCAGTACGGTTTCAGTAATTCCTCCAACTTTTTCTGCTTCAGACTCAGCTGTTTATCATATGGCATATCCAGAAGCTGACAGCCGCCGCAGCGCAAAAATACAGGACATGGCGTAGTATTTTTCCTAACCGGATGCCCCTCTTCCTTCGCGCTTATTCCACGCTTGAAAGCAGATGTACCGCTTCTTAAATCTCTGTTATTTCCTGTTTTTTGATTACTTCCCTTCTGCAGCGGCCTTTTCCCCGTCTCCGGCTTCTGCCCTGCTTTCCCGGCTGTATTGTTTCCACGCTTACCGGAAACGCCTCCTGCCGTATTTACTGCTTTATCTTCTCGTCTCTTCCCCTCTCCGTACCTTGCAGATTTATCATCACGCTTCGAACTCATCGTCTTTTCTGTCAATACTCTCGATCTTTCATTTTTCAGTCGGTTTTCAATCATTTGAGTTGACCTTCCTTTTCTTCTTTTATTTTCATTTACTATATGTTTTAAATGCACCCATTCTGCTGATTCCATCTGTCAGCCTTGTCGGAAATAATCCAGCAAATGATTACACAATCTTAAGCCCCGTTCATAACCGGTTACTCCTGTAAAAATCATTATAATACAAGACACCGCATAAAGCCATTGAAAAAAGAATTGTTCTTACCTGGTTTTCCCGTATTGATAACAGCATACCCCATTTTCCATCATACAGCCGGTCCCATTTTACCTTCTTCCGTCAACCATTTTTGCTTTCCTCTTGCAATTATTCCATTCTCTTGTATAATAACACTCATATTCCTATTACCAGTTTGACCGAATCCAAACAGAAAGAGGCATTTCATATGGCAAACACAGCAGCAGAAAGTATCACTCCCGCCCATGTTTTTCACATAGACCGGACTTTATATACCGGACGGCCCGCAGATTTCACCGGGCGTCCTGAAAAAGAGAAGGTCACTTACGATCTTTTGGATAAACTTGGTATCGCCTATCAGCGCCTGGATCATGATCCGACCGCTACAATAGAGGCATGTCACGATATCGATGCACTCCTGGAAACAGAGATCTGTAAAAATTTATTTCTGCGCAATGCCCAGAAAAACAGCTTTTATCTTCTCATGATTCCCGGCTGCAAAAAATTCCGGACGGCAGTTCTGTCAAAACAGATCGGCTCGGCCAGACTCTCTTTTGCAGAACCTGAATTTATGGAACAGTATTTAAATATCACCCCCGGTTCAGTATCAGTTCTGGGACTGATGAATGATAAAAAAAACCGCGTCCGGCTGCTGATTGACAGAGATATTCTTGAGCAGGAATTTCTTGGCTGCCATCCCTGCATCAACACCTCCAGTTTAAAAATCCGGACCTCAGACATCGTAAATATTTTTCTTCCTTATATCGGTCATTCCTATACCCTGGTGGATCTCCCCTGTGACTCTGACTAGTTTAGCATCGCCTGATTTATTCCTTCCGTCACAAAAATGGCTGCGTCTTAAACGCAGCCATCCCATTTCTTATTCATTTCCCCTGCTACCGCCACTCATTACCACTTCTCTTCTATAGTTTGCCTCTACATTTTGCTTCTATATTTTGCTTCCACAATTCGCTTTTCCCCGCTTCCCTACTCCTCATACCAGGCAATCCGATTTTTCCCCTCCTGCTTTGCCCGGTACATGGCCTGATCGGCTCTGGAAAACAGTTCCTGGTACTCTTCGCCCGGGTCCCCGGTGCTGCTGGCTATTCCGATGCTCACAGAAATCCGTAATTCGCCTTCTTTTGTAAAATCTGCGGTTCCGTTCAGAAGCCTCAATGCCTTCATTTTGGTATCTCCGCTTTCCGAATAAACTACGAACTCATCACCGCCAACTCTGCCGATCAAGTCGGAATCACGGAAGATTTCGCGCAGAAGTTCGCCTGTCTTAACCAGAATCTTATCGCCGGCCGGGTGCCCGTACTGGTCGTTCACATCCTTGAAATTATCGATATCGATCATATATAAACTGCCGCGGCTTCCCCTTTTCAAGGTCTCTTCCATCATATATTCAAAGGCCGTCTTATTATAGATACCGGTCAGGCCATCTCTGGTAGACTGAAACAGAAGCTGCTCCTCCCGCTCCTTCTGTTTGCTGATATCGTCCAGTTTTCCAATCAGGCAGACCGGCCTCTCTGTTTCCGCATACTTATCTCCAGACTCCTTTCCCCCGTCATATTCTGCCCTGATATGACAGATGCACCAGCGATAGTCTTCCGTATCCGCTTTCATGCGAAATTCAAAGCATCTGCTTTCTCCCTGCAGTGGCGGACACTTCACGTATTTCTCAAGAGCGCTTTTCAGAACAGAAGTCTCCATCTGGTTTGACGCATTGGGGGTAAACAGAATGCTTCCGTCACGGTATCTGTATTCAAACAGGACTGTATCCGTAAATTTACCAAGCCTGCGGTACAACGCTTCCCGCCTGTCTTCCTTTTGCTCGTTTTGATTATCTTGTTTGTTTTGCTTATCTTGTTCGTTTTGTTTATTTTGCTCCTTTTGTTCGTTTTGTTTCTCCATCTTCCCCTCTTCCAGCCGTTCTCCCTCTCCCCTGTCTTTTCCCCATATCAGCGGATACGAAATCACTCCCATCGCCGCCAGGGATACAATAAATACAGCCCACGCCATACGATCAGCCATCCCTTTGGACTGCATCCGTAAACTTCCAATCATACCCACCATAATAAGGATATAAACCAATATGCATAAAATGGCCCGGGTTTTCCCGGTCCCTTTATCCCTCCATTTTTTTAAATATTCTGTCATCGGACATCCTCTCGCCCTATAGGCACGCACTTTCTTTTGTCTTTCTCTTTCGTTTTTCTAACTTATATAATAACGCTTTTTATCCGTATATGCAACCAATTTTTCAGCCATTATTACGCATATAAAACGGAATGTTGGGAAAGATTATCCTTTATGATTAACCATAGAGGTGATAAGAATGAATGAACAGTTTGTCAGAAACAGAATTACAGAGCTCCGTTTAAAAAAAGATGTCTCTGAATACCAGATGAGTCTGGATCTCGGTAAAAATAAGAGTTACATTCAGGGTATTTCCTCTGGCCGATCCATGCCTTCCATGAAACAATTCTTCGAAATTTGCGATTACCTGGAAATTACTCCGCTGGAATTTTTTGATACCGAAATGGCAGAACCGCCACAGTTCCGCAGGGCTGTGGAGTTGTTGAAAGAACTGGACAATGAAGATTGGGAAGCGATTATCCCGCTTCTGATGCGGCTTCGTAAAGAAATAACCCAAAAACAAGCGGAACCATAGCAAATGTTCCCTGTCTGGAAGACGATTGAAGTCAAATCCCCAGCGTTCTCCGGCGCAGCAGTAAATCTGCGGTACCGGAAAACGCTGGGGATTTGACCCTTGCGGCAGTTTTCAAATGAACCCGCAGCGCGCCATCCGGCCCGTTTCCTGCGGATATTCTGTTTTTAAGACCTTGCCATCATCAGGGCATATGCGCATGCTCCGCCTGATATCATGAGATCGCTCTCGTATTCTCTTTCAGCCATTCGGCCTCTTCCTCAGTCAGATACGGAGAGATTTTCTCATACACTTGTCTGTGATAGTTGTTTAAGAGTTCCACGTCCCGCTCATTCATCAGCGATTGATCCAGCGCATCTAAATCGATCGGAACAAAGGTCAGAAATTCAAATTCCATGAACTGACCGTATTCATTCTTCTCCGCCTTTTTGCAGACAATCAGATTTTCCGTCCGCACGCCATGGCTGCCTTCAATATATACGCCTGGCTCGTCGGAAGTCACCATTCCTTCTTCCAGAACGCAGTTGTCCTGCCGCTCCGGCACCATGCGCCAGCGGATTCCGTTAGGACGCTCATGAACATTTAACAGGTAGCCAACCCCGTGGCCGGTTCCATGGTCAAAGTTCAGCCCTCTGCTCCAAAGCGGTTCTCTCGCCACATAATCCAGCGTAAGCCCTCTGCAGCCATATAAGAACTTCACTGCAGCCAGCCGCAGCATGCTGATGACACTCAGTGTAAAATGTTCCCGCTCTGCCTGCGTCGTCTCTCCCAGGGAAATCGTCCTCGTCACATCGGTAGTCCCCTCATAATACTGTCCGCCGGAATCTACCAGGTAGAGTCCCTTCGGTTCCAGAACCGCGTTGCTCTCCGGCGTCGCCGAATAGTGGCACATAGCCGCATTAGCCCCGTAGGCAGAGATCGTATGGAAGGATAGTCCCAGATTCCCCTCCTGCTCTGCGCGCAGCTGATCCAGATAATGTTCCGCATCGAGCTCGGTAATCGTCTGCTTTCCGATATTCTTTTTCAGCCAGAAGATAAACTTCGCCATGGCCACACCGTCTTTGATATGAGCCTTCTTCATATTTTCAATTTCAACCGGATTCTTGACCGCCTTGGCCGGAGCGGTCGGATTCATGCAGTCTACAATGGTATTCGTCTCATCTAAATTGCTGATAATCGCATAGTTGGTCTTCGCAGTCTCCAGAAGCACCTTCTGGCCCTTTAACTGGCCCACCGCATCGTAAATATCATTGTATGGCCGAATCGTAACGCCCAGTTCTTTTAAATAAGATTTTACTTCACTGTCCAGAACCGCCTCATTGATAAATAAATAGAAGCGTTCCAAGGTCACCAGTGCGTAGGAAAGGACTACCGGGTTGCAGACAACGTCATTTCCACGGATATTTAACAGCCACACAATATCGTCAAGCGTTGTGAGGACATGAACCGTAGTCTTCTCCTTCCTCATTGCTTCTCTTAAATCAGCAATCTTATCCGCAGCAGATTTGCCTGCATAATTTTCTTTCAAAATCCAGACCGGCTCTGCGGATAACTCCGGGCGGTCTTCCCAGATGAAATCCACTAAGTCTTCCTGCCAGGAAAACTTCACGTGCTTATCTTCCAGAAGTTCTTTCAGCTTCTGTCCCATCTGGCTGTTGACAACACGGCCGTCAAAACCGAGTGTTCCATTGTCAGGCATCATCTCGGTCAGATACTCTTCCTCGGTCGGTACTCCCTCCTGACCAGATTTCATAAGGATCACGCCGGTTCCCTCCAGCTGCTTTGCCGCCTGCACGAAATACCGCCCGTCTGTCCAGAGCCTCGCCTCTGTCTGCGTGATAACAGCAGTACCCGCCGACCCTGTAAAACCGGTTATAAATTTCCGGCATTTAAAATAATCCCCAACATACTCCGACTCGTGAAAATCAGAGGTAGGAATCATATAAGCGTCGATATGGCGCTCCGCCATCAGGCTTCGTAATGCTGCAATTCTCTCTTGAATCATAACCTTTCGTCTCCTTTTGCTTCATAATAATTCTCGATTGCCGCCGTAATGCCCTCGCTGTACGTCGGATGGGCCCTCATGGCAAGCATGAGCTGATCCGCTGTCAGGCCATTTGCGATAGCAGTCGCCATTTCACTGATCATATCGGTGGCCCGCGGACAGACAATCTGAGCGCCGACAATCGTTCCGGAATATTCTTCGAAAATCAGATGAATGAATCCGCTCTGTTCTCTGGTAATGATGGATTTGCCATTACCGCTCATGGAGTAGCGCCCGCAGCGCACCTTCATCTTATGGGCCTTCGCTTCTTCCACCGTAATTCCAACAGAAGCAATCTCCGGCTCAGTATAAATGCATCCAGGCACTACCGGGAGCTCCACAAACATTCCGTTAGGTACCACGGAAAGCCGTATGGTATGATGTACCCCCGCAATTTTCTCCACCACATAAGTCCCCTGGGCTGCCGCTACATGCGCCAGCATCTTGCCAGCCGTCACATCACCGATGGCATAGATCCCCGGTTCACTGGTCTGGAATTCCGAATCTGTCTTAAGGCAGCCCCCTTCCATGGCAAGGCTGACATCCTGTCCAAAGAGTCCGTCCAGATTCGGTTGTCTGCCTGCTGCCAGGAGAATCTGCCCGGAACGAATCGTCCGCACCTCTCCTCCGGCCTCGTAAACGCAGACAAGTCCCTGTTCCTCGCCGCGAATTTCCAGGACCCTGGCTTCACACTGGACAGAGATTCCCTTCCGCCTCAGTTCCCCTTCCAGTACCTCGGAGACCTCATTGTCCATGGGGCCCAGTAAGTGCTCCCGGCTCTCGATGATCGTCACATGGGAGCACAGTGCCTGGAAAATCGTCGCGAACTCCACGCCGATCACTCCGCCTCCGATAATCGTAAGGCGGTCGTAATTCCAGGTATCGGAAGCCAGCAGCCGGTCGCTCGTCAAAACCCCCGGCAGCATCGCTCCGGGAATATCCGGTATGACAGGCTTCGCCCCTGTCGCAATGATAATGTGGTCTGCCTCGTAATAGTCTTTTCCTGACGGACTGTTCACCTCCACAGTCCGCCCACGCCGGATCGTAGCCGTTCCCTCGATATAATCGATTCCGGCACTCTCGACTGCTTCCTTTACTTCCTTGCGGTACTCTTTTACAGAACGTTTCTTATAGTCCTGCATTTTCTTAAAATCAAAAGAAATGAAATCAGCCGACACTCCAAATACATCGCAGTTCTGAAATGCCGCAAACATACTGGAGGCATGAAGCAGAGCCTTCGTCGGAATACAGCCCTTATTGACGCAGGTCCCGCCCAGTTTTTCTTTCTCTGCAATCGCAGTCTTAAGCCCCAGTCCCGCCGCCTTAAGTGCAGCCGTATAACCGCCGGGACCGCCGCCTATGATAAAGAGATCATAATGTTTTGCCATGCTACTTATTTCCTTCCCTGTATAGTTTCATGAAAGCAATGCCAGGCATCCGGACCGGTTATAACCGGATCAGACCGAAATGCACACAGGCGTTTCGGATTCCATCCGCGTCCACGGCATCGGTCACGTAATCCGCCGCCTCCTTAAGTTCTTCCATCGCATTTCCCATGGCAATTCCGATTCCCGCCGTCTTCACGATATCGTAATCGTTCATACTGTCCCCAAATGCCACCGTGTCGGACAGAGGCGTCTGAAAATAGTCGCAGAGGCGGATCAGTCCCATAGCCTTGCTGGCCGTCTTCTCCACCACATCCGCGCCCCGCTTTTCCGCGAACATGTGCACATTGATCTCAGGGAACCGGTCTCCCATAGCCTTAGCGCCCCTTTCATCACCGATGTAAGCCATGGTCCTGACATCTAACTCAGGGAGCTTCCACGGATCCGCAAACCGGCGTCCGCATTCTCCCCACAGATCCGTGTCGTGGCGGTTCACCACTTCCGGATGGACGTAGTAATCATATCCGCCCACACTGGCTCCCACACTGTATGGTGTGTCCTGTGCATAGGCGAGAATCCGCTTCATCAGTTCCTTATCAAACAGATGCTCGTATATAATCGTGTCCCCCACCGTAATCTTCGTCCCATTCAAATGAATGATGGCATCCGGCCTGATCTGTTCCTTTAATACGACGCTGAAGCTGGAATCCATGTCGCGGCCGGTGGCCAGCACAATGGTGTAATTCTCCCGAAGCTTTTGAAGAGTCTCCATGGCACTGTCCGGTATCGTCCAGTCCTTATGGTCCAGCAGGGTCATATCTACATCAAAACTTACGATTGGTTTCATATTCTTTCTCACCTGTCTTTTCTGCATGAATCATATCGTCTTTACCATCATATCTTAAAATATAAAATTTTTCAACAAATATACTTTTCAAATCGCAAACTTTCTGCTATAATACCATAGTGACCAGAAACGGAGTATGGCGTAGCTTGGTAGCGCGCTCGGCTGGGGGCCGAGAGGTCGCAGGTTCAAATCCTGTTACTCCGATTCGGTAAAAGTGCCGGAATGCCTTATTTAAAAGGCTTCCGGCACTTTTTTGCTGCTGAAAAGCGAAAATCTCTCCTGTACCATTTAATCTCTGTGCTCTCCGCTGATCAGTTCATTTAAAGTACAGCCCCGGCCGCTTTCATCTTCCAGGGAATACTTCTCCTGATTTGCTCTTTTGGAAAAAAACTTAATCAGATCCTCAAGGCTGTTAAGCAGAGCGCCTTCCGTCTCACACTTATGCCAGAATACGCCGGCATGATTTACCGTAAGAAATGGCTCCTTATATAAGCTGTCACTCAGCGGCGAACGGGAAAAAGCGCTGAAGCTGTCTCTCATCAAACGCTCTGCCAGTTCATCATTTACAATCTCTCCATTCGCTTCGGCACAAAATTGATGCAGCTTATCTGTAACCATGGGAAACCATTCCTCTTCCCAGAATTTTTCAAACTCCCTGCACTCTTTTTTTCGTTTTCTGTTTACTATATAATATGTAGTTGACATTGTATTCCTCCCACATCTCACTTCCCTGCATACGACGGCACCTGGTATTCCGAGGCGAGGCGCGCCCCGGCTCGGGCCGGGTTGCTTTCCCACTCAAGTTTACCTTAAATTCAAGGCCAGTCTGACCATCCTTTCCGCTCATACACTAACTCCTGTTTTTATACGGCTCCTCATGGCCGCCTTCCTGGCTCAGCGGAAAAAGGTCCTGTTCTATCATCTCTTTAAACGCAATATAATACGCCTCAAAACATTCAAAGCACGCCGCTTCCTTCGTACAGTTAAGACATTCAAATGATTTCAGCGTTCCGTATTTCTTTTTTATAAAACAGCACAGCTGGTGGTATGCGCCTCCTAACAGCCAGGTATTGACCCGCAGCAGATCACGCAGAATTTCCTCTTTTGCCTCGATATCCGCAGACGTATAGAGGGGGACAAAAATGCTCGGATGAATATAACTGTTGGACCCGCTCTCTGCCTGGTCGATTTCCGCCATTGTCTCATCATCCGTTATTCTGCCTAATCCGTTATCCTTTGCAATATCCCTCTTGCTGACTATTGTAAAATCACCTTTAAACGCATACTTCTTATAGCGATCATCGTACCGGTTATTCTTTTTATCATGCATATACAACAGAACCGATATATAATTCTCCGCATTTATTAAATTAAACATGTCAAAAAATGCTTCCACCGAATTCCTGGTATTCCTCCTGACCGGCAGAAAACCGAAGCAATCCACATCCACATTATTTTCTCTCAGGTATTTCATATTTGCCTGAAAATTATCTTTGATTAAGTAGAAAAGCAGATAGATCTCCTCCCGCAGAACCTCCGGATAAAGCTTTGCTATCTTCGCCACAGCAAAATCCAGATAATTCATCAGGTTATATTCTTGGTAAAATACCGGATTAAAAACGTGCATGAAGACCTCCTGCTGTGGACGCTACAGTTAATTATACCATAGATATCCATTTTATTGTTACAAATCTGAATAACAGCGTATTAAATCATTTTAAACTGTAATTCTGACTTCCCGATTCTGTACTCTCAGTCTATAGTATTGGCTGTGTTCATGAAAATATAGCAACAAATTATGTAAATTATAAATCGGCAATTCCTGGATTTCTGCATATATTATACGAATAACCTTTTTGAGGTGCCGCCATGCCAGGAGGATGGTCTTATCAGTCATATCTTACTCCATACGATTCATTCATATTTTATAATGCGATCGGAAAACATAATGATTATTTCTATACGCCCATAGCCGTAGCGACACAGGTCGTCAACGGAACCAATTACAAGTTTATGACAATTGCAGAGCCGCAGACGGAGGATTTAAACCCGCAGTTCGCTGTCGTTGATATTTATCAGCCAATCAACGGTAAACCGTATCTGACCAGTATCGCCATGCTCTAGTATTTCCAGTATTTGTTACATTCCTGTTCCCGCAAATTCTCTGTGATCATCCGTATATCATCACCTCTTGCTGCACATCCTAACCAGGAGGTGATGAACATGTCCTATATTGCTCCCGCCGTCCAGGCCAAATTCGAGACGCTTTCCATCGATTTGAAAAATGAAATCCTGGAACGGAACGTGCAGATTAACACGATTTACGATCTTATCAACGTTCTGCAGGAGATCGTGAACGAAGGTCAGTAATCATGTAATCCGCACCCCGGATCCGGATCGGAACCCGATAGATCGTTATCGGTTCCGATCCGGATTTTTTCGTCCATTCTTCCGTGGTGAGCTGAGTCTCCCGCCCTGTTTCGCTCCTGACTCCTATCTCAAATTAATACAAACTGACACTAACCACTATTAGCAACGGGGCGGTTAAAATCCGCTTGACATTACATAATATGTAACGTTATAATAATGATAATATCAAACATTCCAAAACTACTCAAAAACGGCCTGCAGCAAAAGGAGGATCTTATGTCAGAACAGAACATGATTACGCTCGTTACCCGGAAACAGATGGACATCTATATGAACCCGCAGCGCCAGCGGCTTTTAAAAGCCATGGAGGTCAGCGGTGTTCCCATGACCCCCAAGCAGCTGTCCAATATATTAAAGATATCAGCCTCCTCCGTCTCTCTTCACATCAGGAAGCTGGAGGAGCTGGGACTGGTGAAGCTGGATCACACGGAAGCCATTCACGGAATCCAGGCAAAATACTATAAAAAACTCCCGGTCTCGGTATCCCTTGGCGGAAATTTAGATGATGATTTAAAGGAGGAACGTTCCTGTCTGTCGGACTATATTATGACGGAACTCTGGAATGGATTTAAAGACCGCTTAAAGCGGGCGAAAGATCAGTCAGATGTGATGACGACCGGCGATTTCACCAGCGGAGTCGTTCATTTGAGCAGAAAAGATGCGGAGGAGCTGTATCATTTGATTCTGGATTTTACCGATGCACATACAGTGCCTGGGGACGAAACGGTCCCCTGGGAATTCGGCCTGGTGGCATATCCCCACAGCCCCCTTCCGGAAGAAAAGGAGGAATGACCATGAAACGAAGCCATATTCTGTTATTTGGGGCCAATGCCTTCGGCACCGGCCTTCTCGCCCCGGTACTCTCCCTTGTACTGCTGAGCCACGGAGCCACCATGGAAAATTTATCCCTGTGCATCGGAATATTTGCCGTCATAGTCGTTGTACTGGAACTCCCCAGCGGAATTTTAGCGGATTTGATCGGCAGGAAACGGATCTTCTTGATATCTGCCTGTTTTATGATGGCAAACTATGCACTTCTTCTGTTCAGCCGCCATTTTCTCATGCTGGCCGCGGCATGTGCGATGCAGGGCATCGGCCGTGCATTCAGCTCCGGTTCCATCGAGGCGCTGGAGATCGAGACGTATCTCTGTGAGCATGAGGGCCGCAATCTGGAAAAAATCAACAGCACCATGGCCGTCATTGAAAGCGTCGGCCTTGCCTCCGGGTCCATTGCAGGCGGTATCCTGGGCTATCTGGATGTCTCCTACAGCCTTCTCTTAATCCTGGCATTCATCCTGCAGATACTCATTCTGGGTCTGGCCGCCTGGTTTGTAAAGGAACCGCCGCGGAAAAAAAGCCCGCTTTCTCCTGTCCTTCAGCTGAAGGAACAGGTTCGGGGGCTGTATCATTCTCTTCTGCACAGTCTTCCGGTCACTACCATTGTCCTGATGTCGGCTGCCTGCGGAATGCTTCTTTGCACCGTCGAAGTCTACTGGCAGCCAACGCTTCAGGCCTTCCTCCCCGGGCAGATGGGATGGATTTTTGGCGTGATCACCTGTCTGGGCTATCTTGGCGTCACCATCGGCAGCAAGGCAGCCGAAGCCGTCATGCAGTCTAAACGGACGGTCTTCACACCGGAAAAGAGCTGGCATACGTACTGGATCCTTCGTTTTCTGCTCATCCTCAACGTCGCTGTCCTGGGATTTACCCGCCGGGTCTGGCTGTTTCCGGTTCTCTTCGTCCTGGTCTATGTAGTGCTGGGCGCCGGGAATCTGATTGAAAATACCATTTTTCACGGGACCGTTGCAAGCAGCCAGCGCGCAGGCATGATGTCGCTGCTCTCCCTGTCTCTGCGCGCAGGCGGGCTTGGTACCTCCCTATTGGGAAGTCTGATTATAAGCGGCCTTTCTCTGTCATATGTCTGGCTTCTGCTTCCGCTGTTTTCAGCCCTCCTTATTGGCGTCATCATGATATTCCACCACCGGTCTGCAGCAAACTGCCGCACCGCAAAAGCTGGCTGCTGAACCTACATCACCCCGGTTTCCTCCAGCTTTCGCTCAAAGAAATCATTCATTTTCATCACCTGTTTTCGCAGTACTACGCCCACAAACAGGGATACCGGCAGATATAACAGGATCTTTCCCATATCCTCAAAATACGCGTTCCCGTAGATTCCTCCGACGCACTCCCTCATGGCGTTAATGGCGTGTGTAAACGGCAGCATCGGATTGACCATACGGAAGAAATGGGGCGTCACCTCAATGGGGAAGGTCCCGCCCGCCCCGGCCACCTGTATGACGAGCAGAACGACCGCCAGAGCCTTCCCCACATCACCGAAGGAGATAGTGAGCGTATAGATGATATTGACAAATACCACGCTTGCCGTGACTGCCGCCAATACGAATTTAGCCGGCTCCAGACACTGGATCTTCAGCAGATACAGATCTCCCAGCGCCACGATCAGCGCCTGTGCCACACCGAAGAGCATGAAGATTAAGTATCTGCCAAAGTATTTTTCACAGGGCTTACCACCATGGATGTTCTCATCCTCCAGGACGCGGCACTTCAAGACTGCCACCAGCACAAGGCCGCCCACCCATATGGCAAGAATCGTATAAAACGGAGTCATGGCCGAACCGTAGTTCTCTATGGGATAGATCTGATTTTCTTCCAGATTCACCGGCGACGAGAGAAAATTTCCCATGGTCTCCGGATCGTTTTTCATAATCTCCACAATTTTAGCGAGCCGCTCGCTCTCCTCCACTGATTCCACCTCACCGATGATGCGGTCCAGTTTTTCCTCACCGGCTGTAATCATGACTGCCGTCTGGTCCAGCGTCTGGATCAGACTGTCAAAGGAGTCTGTGGTCTGAGTCAACGTACCGTCAATCTGCGGCAGAAGCCCGTTGATCCCCACTGCATAATCCGAAGCTGCTGAGAGGCTGTCATAGAGACTGTCCAGACCAGCCGTCATGGCCGGTTTTACCTGGCTGTGGTACTGATCCGTGATCTGAGCCCCCTGATCCATCATCTCCTCAAGCGACTTCTTAATCTCCTGTCTCGCATCCGCCGGAAGCTTTCCCGTCTTTAATACCGCATCTTCCGCCGTATCAATGATATGTATCATATTTTTCTGCCGTTCGATCTGACTGCCTATCATATCAGACATCGCTCCCAAAACCTTTCCCGGCCCCGGAAGATTCTCCTTTAGGCGGTTCACCAGGTCAAAAAGCTTCTGATTCACAGTCAGCAGTTTATCTAAAATTCCGGAAGCCCTGTTTAACGCCCCTGCCGCCGCATTCGTATCGCGGTCCCACATGTCAATGGCGTCCCGGATCGATCCGTCAACCGAGTCCATCAGCCCGTCTGTTATATCCAGAACATTCCCCACGCTGTCCGTCATGGTATCCGATAAATCCTCTGAGGAACGGATTAGACGGCTGATATCCGCCCCCGTATCCTGCCCCGACTCTAAAAGCTCCCTGGAATCCGGCAGCATTGCCTGGACACTGCTCAAGAGTCCTTTTCCCGCAGTCAAAGCGGATTTTAACGCATTGACCGAGCTCCCCATCAGGACGAGATCATTTCTGGCATCCTTCATGGAAGCCACCATCTCATCCGCCAAATCTTCCTTCTTCCCTTCCACGGTATCATAGGTGACATGAAATGCCTTTCCCAGTGCTTCGGATGAGGCGCTGATCAGGGATTCGTTTACCTGCTGCTGGATGGTGCTGACGCCCTTATCCGTGATCTTCGTGGCAATGGCATTTTTCTTTTCATTCACATAGTACTGGAGCGTCGGCTTCCTGACGTTTGAAGTAAAGATACTGGCCGTCTTCTCGCTGAAATCCTCGGGAATGACGACGCAGGCATAGTAGCGCCCCGCCTTCACACCTTCCACAGCCTGCTCCTCATCCACAAACTGCCACCCGATCTGATCATTTTCATGAAGGTTGGAAATAATCATGTCTCCGATGTTCACAGTGGTATCAAGCTGCTCGATCCGCGTCCCTTTATCGAGGCTGGCGACGGCCACCCGGAGCCCCTTCGTATTGCCGTAGGGATCCCAGTTCGCCGCAATGTTGAACCAGGCATACAGCGACGGCAGTATCATGATTCCCAGCGCCACGATAACCGCCACCGGATTTTTTCCTATGTTCTTGATATCTCTGAGAAATATGGCCCAAATCTGCTTCATCCTTCCAAGCCTCCCTGTTTTGCCCTGAAATGTGTTTATGTGTTTATATTTTTAAACGTATTGGATTATAGCGGTGTGGAAATTAAAAGTCAATAGGCAGATTGGGGGATGTGTCGTACTCTGCTTTGAAGGAATTGCCAGACAGAAAGAAAAAATCTCCGCAATGCATTCCGATCTGCACTGCGGAGATTCTCAATATCTGCTTTTTATCTGCTTTTTATTTCTGTGTTATGTATCATCTTTCTTTTTAATCGTTTCGTTCTAACGCATCATCAGAAAAGGGATTCCCTGTCCGTTCATGCCCATGTTCTGATTTCCGCCGCAGTTCTGGTTACCGGAACAGCTCTGACCGAAGCCGCAGGACCCGTTGTCTCCACAGTTCTGACCAAAGCCGCAGGATCCGTTATCCCCACAGCCCTGACCAAAGCCGCAGGATCCGTTGTCTCCACAGTCCTGACCAAAGCCGCAGAACCCGTTGTCTCCACAGCCCTGACCGTAACCGCAGGACCCGTTGCCCGTATAGTTCTGGCCAAGCCCGCAGCCTAATCCGCCTCTGCCGTTAGCAGTTGCACCCAGCTGATTGAATATGCCTGCCAAATTGCCGGTCTGCCCGCTGCAGTTTGTCATATAACCACTCATGCCATTTCCGCCTCCGGTTACCTGAAAGGCCGCTGCGTGAGCCGTCATTGGTACACTTGCGATACTCATTGCAGCTGCGGCTGCCAGAACAAATAATGGATACTTCCTCATGATAAAGTCCTCCTTATGTATTACAAAATTGTTACATTTCTGTTACAAAATGTATCATAACATACTGAGGTTCCTTTATCACTAGGAGAAAATTGGCAATTTTACCACTTATTCTGCCAGCTCCAGTTCATCCATGGCAAGCTTTAACGCTCCCATAATTCCCTGATTGTCATTCAGACTTGGAAGAACGATGTAGCTGTCTAAATCCTCCAGTTCCTTCGTCTGGATATAGCCGTTTAACTGGCGCTTTACTTCTTCTCTTACTAACGGCATCATATGTTCCTGATGCATCACGCCTCCGCCGAGAATAATTCTCTGCGGTGACAGGATCACGATGTAGTCTACGATCGCCTGACCGATGTAAAAGGCCTCCATCTCCCATACTTCTTTCCTGTCTGCAAGCTCTATGCCCTTCTTACCCCAGCGCTCTTCAATAGCCGGTCCCGCAGCAAGGCCTTCCAGACAGTTTCTGTGGTACGGGCATTTTCCCGCATAGGTGTCTTCCGGATGCTTTGCCAGCAGCACGTGGCCGCCTTCCGGATGAAGCATGCCGTGAAGCAGCCTGCCGTTGGATATGATTCCTGCTCCGACTCCGGTTCCTATGGTAAAGTACACACTGTTCTCCAGCCCCTTTGTGATGCCCCAGGTAGCCTCTCCCAGTGCGGAACCATTCACATCCGTATCAAATCCAACCGGAACCCCAAGCGCCTCTTTAAATGCGCCGACGATATTATAATTGGCCCATCTAAGCTTCGGTGTCGTGGTGATATATCCGTAAGTCTCCGACTTTCTGTTTAAATCGATCGGGCCGAAGCAGCCGATCCCCAGTGCTTCGATCTCCTTATCCTTAAAATAATCAATCAGCTTCGGCATCGTAATCTCCGGTGTTTCAGTCGGAATCGAAACCCGTTCAAAAATCTCACCATGTTCATTGCCAATGGCGCAAACCATCTTTGTTCCGCCTGCCTCTAATGCTCCAAGTCTCATCTCATTACTCCTCCTGTCTATATTCTTCCTCAGTCAAAAGCCCCGCCGCAAGCAGCGAATCGTCAAATTTAAAGGTCTGCAGCGTTCTGCCGGATCTCTGTTTCCGGGTTGGAACAGATCACCGTCATCTTTCCTTCAAATCTCAATTCGCCCGCTCCTGCCGGCACGATAAAATGCTGTCCCGTCTCCAGCGGAATTCCGTTTACACAGCCCTTGCCGCTGATTACGCTGACATTGGCAAAATATCGGCTGAATTCCCTGGTAAACACGCCGTCGATCTCATACTTGTCCACAGAATAGAATGGACACGTAATAAGGTGTGTATGAACCGCGCCCGGTATCTTTTCCGTAAAGGTATCGCAGGAAGCTTCCTGAAATGGTGCCTCAATGGTCGCTATGCTCTGTTCCACATGCAGCTGTCTCGGCTTCCCGTCAGACAGCCTGTCGTAGTCGTAAACACGATATGTAATATCACTGCTCTGCTGGGTTTCGAGAATCAGAGTTCCTCCCTTGATGGCATGGACGCATCCCGGATTGATCTGGAAGAAGTCGCCCTTTTTCACCGGAACTCTGCGGATAAATGCATCCCACTGATGTCCGCGTATCATCGCCTCCATCTCTTCATGGCTTCCCGCATGGTGGCCGATGACAATCTCCGTTCCCGGGTCACAGTCCAGAATATACCAGCACTCCGTCTTCCCCAGCGATCCGTCCTCATGGATCTTCGCATACTCATCATCCGGATGCACCTGAATGCTCAAATCCGCCTTTGCGTCAATGATCTTGACGAGAAGCGGAAACTGATCTCCCGGATAATTCCCGAAAAGCTCCGGCTTCTCCTTCCACAGACTGCTGAGCAGCCGTCCGTCGTACATCCCGCCGGCAATGCGGCAGTCTCCATTCTTGTGGGCGCTCACGGCCCAGCATTCACCTGTCGTATCTCCCGGAATCTCATAGCCGAACACGTCGCGAAGCTTCGTGCCCCCCCATATTGCTTCCTTGAACACAGGCTCCATAAACAACAGTTCCATATGTTGTCCTCCTTATTATGACTCATTATACCACCCCTCAATGGTGTCTGTCATAGTACCATTTTACCCGAATAAGGAGAAAAGGGAAAGAGGAAATTTCAAATATCGTGAAGAAATTGACAAATAAGGTATGCAGGCCCCGTCAGGGTATGCATACCTTATTATGTGTGCCGCTTATTGGCATCGCCTGTTATGCTCCATAAACCTCGATCTGAGTCAGAGCCGGGAACGGGGATGGATCATCTGCCTTAATCAAATTGCTGAGTTTCAGCCAGGTGATTCCCTTTTTCTCAATTCTAAATTCATGGGGCTTTACGCTCTTTTCCATATCGACGACCTCAGTCGTACCGTCGGAAAAGGTAAATGTCGCCTTTACCCACCAGTTATCATGAGGAAAATCGGCTCTCGTAACGAGAACAATTTTATCAAAATCCACGGGGCGGCCGAACTCCAGGGTCATCTTCGCATCGTCCTGACGGTTAATCCCCCATGATTCATACGGCCATTCGCCGTGGGATTCGTTGGAAACCACGCCGTCAATGGCATTGCGTGCAGCAAATACAGCCTCTCCTCTGGTCTCCACATTCGCATATACATGAGGATAACAGCCCGGATCCCCATGCTGGTCCATCACATTCTTTGCGAGATTGCGGTAAGCCCCGGTCTCATACGCCTCTGCAGTTCTTATGGTCAGATAATGCTTTCCTCCGGTAAATGATTTCGGATTGTAGGAAACCTTCTTCTCCTCAAATGGAATCACATAAACCACTTCCGGTTTCGTAATATAGACCAGAGCCTCGTCCATGGTATCATCCACACGAACCACATAGTGGCAATTCACCGCATCCGTGGCAAAGGTTATGGTATCTCCCTGGCAGTACTCTCCCTCATAAACGAGAACAGCCCTCTCCTCGCCGCATCCGGAGCATTTTACCACGCCATTTTCATCTTTTATGGTAATCGATACGTTCGCCATCGTCTATTCCTCCTGTTCAAAGTAATCTTTATATTCTACATCGATCTGATATTTCATACGCTTCATGCTGTAGTAGAGATGTTCCTTCAGGGAACGCTCCAGGCCGGCAATATCCTTTTTTTCCAACAGTTCAAAGAGCTCCGTATGTTCCCGGATGATTCTGGTAAAATCCGTTTCCGTGACGAAATCCAGCATGCGGAACCGGGTATAGTGAAGCTGCTGCGCCTGAATCATGTCCCAGAGCTTCATCTTATCCGTGGCACGGAACCATATGGCGTGCATCTCCGCGTCCATGCGGTAGAACTGTTCCGGCTCAAAGCCCTTCTCCTGGATGAGCGCCTGCTGCTTTCTGATCATGTAGCGCACCTCTTCCATCCACAGCGGGGTCGCAATGTCCACGAAATCCCGCATAACCATAGTCTCCACCGCCACACGCATGTAGATCATCTGCTTGATATTGCTTAAGTTTAAAAGCGTTACCTGAGTGCCGGAATAGGGCACGGAAATGACGAACCCCTGCTCCTGCAGTCTCCTGACCGCTTCCCTCACAGGCGTCCTTGAAACGCCGAAACGCTCGCAGATCTCATTCTCACTGATCATCTGCCCCGGCTTCAGCTCCAGGTCCAATATCTCCCGCTTTAACGTCTCAAAAACGAGCTCCCCGCGGTTTTTATAGGCTTTCGTCTTCTCTTCCATGGCACCTCTCCGTTATCATTTCTAAAAAACATGCCATGAGCTCTGCCGAAAACAGAATCATGGCATGAATATACATTCTTTTTTTACCAGGTGCAGCACACCGGATGCTCATAGTATAGCATAACCTTTCTTTGCGGTCAATCTCCGGCTGCCACCGCTCCAGTGAATCTTACTGCGGCTGCTTGCCGATATAAGCCAGGATACCGCCGTCTACATAGAGAACATGGCCGTTGATAAAATCAGATGCATCGGAAGCTAAGAATACTGCCGGTGCAGCAAGATCTTCCGCTTCTCCCCAGCGTCCTGCCGGTGTCTTGGAAATGATAAACTGATCGAATGGATGTCTGGAGCCATCCGGCTGGGTCTCACGCAACGGTGCAGTCTGAGGAGTCGCTATGTAGCCAGGTCCAATGCCGTTGCACTGAATGTTGAACTCGCCGTATTCAGACGCAATATTCTTGGTCAGCATCTTTAAGCCGCCCTTTGCAGCCGCATATGCGGATACGGTCTCACGGCCAAGTTCAGACATCATAGAACAGATGTTGATAATCTTGCCGTGACCCTTCTTGATCATAGACGGAATAACTGCCTTGGACACAATAAACGGAGCGTTTAAATCAACGTCAATCACCTGTCTGAACTGCTCTGCGGTCATGTCACACATCGGGATACGCTTGATGATACCGGCATTGTTCACGAGAATATCAATCACGCCTACTTCACTCTCGATACGGGCTACCATCTCATTCACAGCCGCCTCATCGGTTACGTCACATACGTAGCCGTGTGCATCGATTCCCTCTTCTTTATAGGAAGCAATTCCCTTATCCACTAATTCCTGCTTGATATCGTTAAACACGATCGTTGCGCCGGCTGCCGCCATACCTTTGGCGATTGCAAAACCGATTCCGTAGGAAGCACCTGTGATCAGTGCTACTTTACCGTTCAGCGAAAACTTGTCTGTTAAGTAATCCATGTTCATGATTCGTTTCTCCTTTACTTATTTCTTTTTGGTCTGGTCAGTTATTTCGTCATCCCGGTCTGTTTTTAAAATGTATTCAAGCTTTTAAATTTGTATACAACCTCAATGACTTGTATATAGACTATCATATTGTATTCAATTATTCAATGTGCAATATGACCAAACTCTCTTCTCTTTTTTTGTCATTATTTTCTTTACCGGATCGGCCGCTGTCGGAGCACGGCTGCTTCAGCGGGGAATACTTTTCTATAATATTAATAATATAAAAAAGCTTTTATGAAACGCCTCATTCACACGTTTCATAAAAGCTTTTTATTTTTTGTTTCCGCCGGCACTGATAACGTGCCGGCAGATCTTATCTCAGGAGCAAATATCCGTTTTTACAGCTGATTAACGGCAGCCACAGCCGCAGCCGCTGTCAGCAGCCGTACCGGGAGCCGAAATCGGCATTACATTGTTATTATTGCCGGTCCAGAAGCCATCTCTGAAGCCAGTCTCATAGCCTGCATTAAAGCCTGCTGCATAGCCGCGGCGATAGTTGCTGTTTGCCCAGTCATTTCTGCAGCATCCACAGGAAGAATTGTTATTTCCGCATCCACATCCGCAGGAAGAATTACTATTTCCGCATCCGCAGCCCCAGGAACCACCGCATCCACTATTACATCCACAACTTACATTACATCTATTATTACAACAACACATATGATTGATCTCCTTTAATTTATCAGGTTTGTACTATATCATATGCGATCAGTTCCTGAATGTGCATAATGGAGAACTTTGTGCCGGAAGACAGAATCACATCCGGTACATGATCCTGTTTTTAAACTCCTGTGCTTTCCCCTCGTTCCAGTCATGAACCGGCCTGTAATAACCGGCTATCCTGCTGTAAACATCAGCGCGGCCGCCGCATTTGGGGCACACGTTCTGCCTGCCCGGCAGATATCCGCAGGACTGGCAGATAGAATAAACCGGCGACAGCGTATAATAAGGAATATCATGGCCGGTGGTTATGCTGTGCAGCAGATCACGCGCCTTTTTCCAGTCGTCAAATTCACGTTCCATATAAACGTGGAATACAGTTCCTGCCGTATAAAGCGGCTGCAGCCTGTCCTGATGCTCCAGCGCCTTTTCCAGTGTGCCGTCGTAGTCCGCAGGCAGCTTCGTGCTGTTCGTGTAATACGGCACATCCCCCTCATGGCCTGCGGTTCTGATTCCGGGATATTTTTCCTTATCCAGCATGGCAAAACGGTAGGTAGCTGACTCTGCCGGCGTCGCTTCCAGTCCGTAAAGATCTCCATATTCCAGCTGGTATCCCACAATCCGTTCCCTCATGTGATTCAGCATCGCAACGGCAAACTCCCTCGTTTTCTCCGATTCCATGCCCTCTCCCAGCCACGGTGCATTCAGGCCGGCCTCGTTCATCCCGATCACGCCGATGGACGAAAGGTGATTGCTGAAATCAGACAGATAACAGGCCGTGTAAGGATAGAGGCCATTGGTCAGCAGATTGGAAATCACTTCCCGTTTGATTCGCAGGGACCGCGCCGCCAGATCCATCATCTCATCCAGTCTCTTGTAGAATTCCGTCTCGTCCTTTGACTGATACGCAATTCTCGGTAAATTAATGGTAACCACGCCGATCGATCCCGTGTGCTCCCCAAATCCGAAAAAGCCGCCCGCTTTGCTGCGCAGCTTATGGAAATCCGGAGTGACCCCCTCATAGGAAATCCTCACGTCACCAGGTGTCAGACCACTGCGGACGTAATTTGTAAAATACGGCGTACCGTAGTGGGAAGCCAGGGAAAACAAGAGCCGGTTTCGTTCATTATCGGACCAGTCAAAATCCGGAGTCAGTCCATAGGATGGGATAGGGTACTGAAAACCCAGTCCGCTGGCGTCGCCCTCCAGCATGGTCTCCAGAAATGCCCGGTCCACCATATCCAGTTCCTTCTGGCATTCCCCATAGGTGAACTCCATCTCCTTTCCGCCCACAATGGCCTTTTGCTCCGCCATGTCCTCCGGAATCATCAAATCCAGAGAAATATGGGAAAATGGTGCCTGCGTTCCCCATCTGCTCGGCGTATTGACGCCGAAAACAAATGCCTCCATGCATTTTTTCACCCGGTCATAGGAAAGGTTGTCCGCCTTGACAAAGGGCGCCAGATACGTATCAAAAGAAGAAAATGACTGGGATGCCGCCCATTCATTCTGCATAATCCCCAGAAAATTGACCATCTGATTGCAGAGCGTAGCCAGATGCTTTGCCGGAGACGCCGTAATCTTTCCGGTGATTCCGCCGAGTCCATCCATTAAAAGCCGTTTTAACGACCAGCCGCAGCTGTAGCCGGTCAGCATGGACAGATCGTGAATATGGATATCGCCGTTTACATAGGCCTCGGCGATTTCCTTATCATAGATTTCCGTCAGCCAGTAATTGGTCGTAACCGCTCCCGAGTTGTTTAAAATCAGGCCTCCCACAGAATATGTAACTGTGGAGTTTTCCTTCACCCGCCAGTCCTCCACCTTCACGTAGTTATCCACTACATCTTTATAATCCAGCGTTGTCCTGCCGAGATTTCTGATTTTCTCCCGCTGCTTTCTATATAATATGTACGCCTTCGCCACATCCGTATAGCCGGATTCTTCCAGCACCTTCTCCACACTGTCCTGAATGTCCTCCACCGCAATCCGGTCTCCCTGCATCTTCCCCTGAAAATCAGACGTCACTCTGATTGACAACAGCTCCACAATATCTTCCGTATAAAATTTTCCCGTAGCCTTAAATGCCTTCCTTATGGCTTCGGAAATCTTTTCCAGATGAAACTCTACGATTTCTCCATCACGTTTTACTACTAAAATCATGCCTGTCCCCTCTTTCCTCACGTTTCAATTACCCTTACAAATATACCAGATTTCCCGTAAAGTCACAACATATAACAGGCTGAAATACTGTATACACAACATCTTGATCCTTTGTCCCAAATGAAATGTACACATTTTTTTCATACTTTCATCAAAATTTCTTCACATATCCCATGTATAGTAATACATGTAACAAGGAAAAACCAAACAAAACTTTTTTTCATACTCTGGCCGGCAAGAATCCCCCTCTTGCCGGCCCCTCCCTTTTTATCAGCAATTACTCTTTACATCAAAGCTGGGATTAAAAGCATAAAAATTCTTACTGTCCAGATTATCCTGGGTAATCCGCAGCGCCTCTCCAAATCTCTGGAAATGCACCACTTCCCTTTCCCTTAAGTAACGGATCGGGTCACAGACCTCCGGATCAGTCACAACGCGCAGAATATTGTCGTAGGTACTCCGGGCCTTCTGTTCTGCCGCCATATCCTCCACCAGATCGGTAATCGGATCGCCCTTCGATTGGAACTCGCAGGCATTAAACGGAATTCCGCCAGCAGCCTGCGGCCAGATTCCTGTGGTATGATCAATGTAATAAGGCCCAAAGCCAGATTCCACAATCTGCTCCGGTGTTAAGTTTCTGGTGAGCTGATGAACAATGGCAGCCACAATCTCAAGGTGTGCGAGTTCCTCTGTTCCGATATCCGTAAGAAGGCCCTTACACTCCTTGTATGGCATGGCATAACGCTGGGACAGGTAACGCATGGAGGCGCCCATTTCTCCATCTGGGCCGCCATACTGACTCATAATAAACGTCGCCAGCTTAGGATTCGGTGTTGTAATATTTACCGGATACTGTAATCTCTTTTCATATCTCCACATCAGCCGCACTCTCCTTCCCATGGCCACGGATTGTTTACCCAGGTCCAGTAATTGTCGGACCGTACTTCGTCAATCATCAGCGGGCCGCACTGAGCCTCATAGGCATCCATTGCCTGTTTCCGCAACTCTGATACATACTGGTAATAATTCAGTGCATCCTGATCATCGGGATGAGTATCCAGATAGAGAATCACATCATCCACAGCGAAGCTCGCCTCATAAACCTTGCGAAGCAGAGCGCTGCAGTTTCTATCGATATTTGCCATTATCTGCACCTCCCCATGGAAAACGGTTTATCCAGATCGGGGAAAATCGTCCCTCTGTTTATTGCTTTGTCAACAGGATAGACCTGCTGCCAGCGCTGCCACGGAACATAAGCCATAGCTACCGGAAACTGATCCATATTGCACGGGGAATTCATAAATCCCTGATTCATCGGCATTTCCGGCGGCATATTTGGCGGCATCACCGGCCCGGGGCCCATCGGCATATTCGAAGGCATTGCACCTCCGCGCCCCATCGGCATTTCCGGCTGCATATTCGGCGGCATCACCGGCCCGGGGCCCATCGGCATATTCGAAGGCATTGCACCTCCACGCCCCATCGGCATTTCCGGCTGCATATTCGGCGGCATCACCGGTCCGGGGCCCATCGGCATATTCGGCGGCATTGCCCCTACACGCCCCATCGGCATTTCCGGCCGCGCTGGCTGATCACGGCGAACAGCAGGGCCGGATCCCAGAGGAAGATCAGGGCGGATCACCGGACCAGGCCCCATTGGAACATCCTGGCGGCATTTAGCGCCCTGAGGTACTGGCTGGCAGCCAGGACATCTTTGTTTCGTATAACAATCCATAGGATGAAATACTCCTTTCAATAATGAGTTTCTAATATCAATTTATGAAAGGAAGGCTTTCTTGTGCAGGGCCAGAGCAAATTTTTCCATTTTGTTCAAATTGTGATCCATGGCAGGGGCACTCGTAGCGCCCGTCCATCCGATTGTATACAAGCCTGCAGCCCATATGAGGACACCGGGGTACCTTGGGCACCGCCCCTTTCATAAGCCCGGCGGCAGAATGACCCGCATGGGAGAGAAACGTGACGGCCGCCGCCTTTGGTCTGAAGCGCTGCGGTGTAAATACCTCCTCGTACGGCGTTTTTCTTCCCATAATCTGTGCCGCAACGATCTTCGCCGCAGCCATCGACGTCGTCATGCCCCATTTCCCAAATCCCGTTGCTACGTACCAGTCCGCAAGCACGCCTGAAAAATGGCCGATGTATGGCACACTGTCCACACTCATACAGTCCTCGGCCGACCATCTTCCGAATTCCTCCGTCCCCGGATAAAAATGTTCCTTTAACCGTCTCATCTCCTCGTAAGGATTCTTCTCCGGACATTTGCCTGTCCGATGGCTTCCATGGCCTAAAAGAAGCGTATCTCCTGCACTTCGGAAGGAGTATGAATTTTTATCAATCCCCAGATACATTCCCTCAAGCTCCTTAACCGGCCCCAGCGCCATCACGTAACTCTTTTCCTGATACAGACGCAGAAAATAGAAGCCCGGAATATTCACAAACGGATAATGACAGGCAAATACTATGTGATCCGCTCTCACCACACCTCTGTCCGTCATAATTTCATGCCCCTTCACCTCCCGGACCTTCGTCCGCTCATAGACCGTTAAATCCCCGGAGAGCGCCTCGATAAACTCCAGTGGATGAAACTGTGCCTGACCCGTAAAGCGGACTGCCCCGTGAACAGGAAATGGAAGCTCCGTCTCCCTGACAAATGTGGCAGGCAATCCGCATCGCGCAGCGCAGTCCGCTTCCCGCCTCAGAATTTCCGACTCATTGACCGAAAATAAATAAGCGTCCTTCTCCTCAAAATGACAGGCAATACGGCGTTTTTTAATTAACTTTTTATAATCCTCAATGGCCTGCTGATTCGCCATGGCATAGGAGGAGGCGTACTTCTCCCCCATGGTGTTGACCAGCTTTTCGTAAATCAGGTTATGCTGGGAGGTAATCTTCGCGGTCGTATATCCCGACTGACCGCTTCCGATCCGGTCAGCCTCCAGCACAATCACTTCTTTTCCCTGCTCTTTCAGATAACAGGCTGCCAGAATGCCAAAGAGTCCGGCTCCAATTACTGCGACTTCTGTTTTCTTATTTCCGGGAAGAGGATTTCTTCCGGGTATTTTCGTTGTCTCTGTCCAGATTGATTTCATATTTTCACCTCACGGTTATCATTCCCCAATCTCCTGTAAATTACTTCTTCCCCCGTATTTCTATTGACAAAATCGAAGCCTTTTGATATAGTTCTAAAAAGAACTGTTCATTTTAAAACTATTCATTGCAGTCCCATTTACACAGGACTGTTCATATGGAAGAAAGGGGGGAAATGATATGGTGATAAGTGATCTTTTATCCGGAGCAAAATCCTTTCATAAAATTTATAATCAAAGCATTCAGACGGCTGCCTCCAGACACGGGTTATCGCTGATGGATGGAGATGTGATTCTGTTTCTATACAATAATCCGGATTACGACACGGCAAAGGATATCTCAACCTTCCGTATGCTGGCAAAATCGGGGGTATCCGCTTCCGTGGAGTCACTGACCGGCCTGGGATACTTAGAAGGCCGTGAGGACACTGCCGACCGCAGAAAAATCCATTTGAAGCTGACAGAAGCAGCCCTTCCTGCTGCCCGGGATTTAAAGCAGACGCAGCAGGATTTCTTCGATCGGCTGAACCGCGGAATATCAGAGGAAGAGCGGCAGATTTTCACAGATCTGCTAAAACGGATGATGGATAATCTCAAACAAACAGATTAAAACAGAAACTATAGAAAAAGAAGGTCTTACCATGTTGGAAAAAATAATTGTATGTCTTTTCGCCGGCCTCGGCGCCGGTTTTGGCACAGGCTTTGCCGGAATGAGCGCGGCAGCCGTCATCAGCCCCATGCTCATCACATTTTTAGGAGTCCCTGCCTATCAGGCCATCGGCATTGCGCTGGCCAGCGACGTCCTCGCCAGCGCTGTATCGGCCTATACCTACGGGAAACACAAAAATCTCGATATCAGAAACGGACTTGTCATGATGGCCGCCGTTCTGCTTTTTACCCTGGTGGGCAGCTATATCTCCTCCCTGGTCCCCAACCATGCCATGGGAAATGCCTCCGTCTTCCTGACCATGCTCCTGGGCATTAAATTCATTGTGAGGCCGGTTCTCACGACCAAAGACGCGCAGGCGTCCAAAACCGTACGGCAAAAACTGATCCAGTCCATCGTAAGTGGCATTGTGGTCGGTTTTATCTGCGGTTTTATCGGCGCAGGCGGCGGTATGATGATGCTGCTTCTCCTGACGAGCGTGCTGGGATACGAATTAAAAACTGCCGTGGGAACCAGCGTATTCATCATGACGTTTACGGCGCTGACCGGCTCCCTCTCCCATTTCGCCATCGGAGGCATGCCGGATCTGTTCCTGCTTGTGCTCTGTATCCTGTTTACCTTCCTGTTTGCGCGTATTGCCGCCGTTTTCGCAAACAAAGCAGATCCGAAGCTTCTGAACCGGTTAACCGGAATTATTCTGTTTCTGCTTGGAGCTGTCATGCTTCTCGTAAAGTAGCTTCGATATTTACCGAATTCTTCCTTGATTTCAGGCCTGTTTTATACTACAATAAGGATAGCCGGATTCCCACAGTCAGAAGCTGGGAATCCAACCCACGCGGCAGTCCCCGGCAAACCGGGGGCATGCTGTCGCCAGATGGTCCCGTAAGTGCACCATCTGGTTCATTGCCCGCGGGAATAATTACAAATACAGGAGGCAGACCACATGAGTTGGTTTCAAAAGAAGTCAATCCCCACTCCATCACCGGCGGAATCCGAACCAGTGATCACAGAGCGGCTGGAAGAAAGCAAGCTGGAACGTGACGCATGCTACCGTCATCTGTCGGAAGTCATGGATACACCGTCAGACCGCGGAGTTGTATTAAAGGTATACATAGAGAATTTCAAACGCCTGAACCAGGTATTCGGTTACGATTACTGTGAGAATCTCTTAAGCCAGATTCTCTCCTATTTGAAGGAAAAGACCGGAAAACCTGTTTATCACTATATTGGTGTGGAATATATTATAATCCTGGACCAGTACTCACAGGGGCAGGCCTCCGATCTGGCAGAAGAGATCGCGGAACAGTTTGATCACGCCTGGAAAGTGAACGGCACTGACTGCCTCTGTTCTGTACAGATGGGCATGTGCTCCTATCCCGGCCACGCAGCGACCCCGGACGAGCTATTAAAATGTCTCGATCTGGCAGTCTTAAAAGCGGAGGAAGGCGGCCCCAACCAGGCCATCATGTTCGACAGCACGCTCCAGAAGCAGCTGCTTCGCCGCCACACCATCGCATTATATTTGAAGACCGCCATAGAAAAAGAGGAGATCGAGGTTCGTTACCGCCCGACCCTTAATATGGAGACCGGAAAGTTCAGCCGCGCAGAGTTTTATATGCGCATCTTCATCAAGGGGCTGGGGCTCATCGGAGCCAGTGAAGTTCTGCCCATCGCCGAGGACTCCGGCCAGATCCGTTCCCTCGAGTACTTTGCACTGGACAAGGTGGGCCAGTGTATCGCAAAACTCACCGAAGCCGGCAAGGAATTCGATTCCATTGCGCTTCCGATATCTTCTATCCTCTTTTTACAGGAGGATTTTCTGGACGAGGTCAGACGTGTCATCGATACCTACCAGATTCCGAAGGGCAAGCTTGCCATCGAGATCCAGGAAAGCGCCTTAACCACAGCATACTTAAACATCAACGTCATGCTTCAGGAACTGTCCGATATGGGTGTGGAGCTGGTATTAAACGAGTTCGGTTCCGGGTACTCCGGCGTAGCCACCATCCTGGAGCTTCCGGTCAACACGCTGAAGCTGGAGCGTCTGTTCGTATGGCAGCTGGAGACAAACCCGAGATCCCACTGCGTGATCGAAGGGCTGATCCACATCGCAAGAGACTTAAATTTAAACATCATTGCAGAAGGCGTGGAAACTGAAAATCAGGTCAATATCCTGACAAAGGCAGGCTGCGACTACCAGCAGGGCTTTTATTACTCCCCGACTCTGGAGCAGGACACGCTGCTTAAAGTGATCGACAACACCTTTGCCGACTCTATCCCTCTGTTAAATGAAGAGAAAGAAAAAATGTCAAAAGCATAAACCGTGATAAAATGAAAAAGCCTGCCGGCGGAAACGGTTACTTCTGTAACTGTCGTTTCCGCCGGCAGGCTTTTCACATTTCACCTTCGCCGCCGCTCCACTCAGAGTGCCTGATCTCCGTCATACTTATCCAAGCACCAGACGCGCCTTATCTCCAGTGTTCCGGCCTGTCTGCGCCGCCTGACTGCATTCCTGGGACTTATCATAGTAATAACGAATGATGTCCTTTCTGGTAATGATTCCAATAAAATTCTTCTGGTCGTCCACCACGGGAACAAAGTTCTGGTTCAGCGCCTTATCGATTAAATCTTCCATATTGGAATTGGCATATACCGGACGGTTGTCCAGTCTCCGGTCGATCGCCGCCACGGTTACACGCTCGGCCTCCTTTAAGCTTAAATTAAACTTATTCTTGATTCCCCAGAGCATATCGCCCTCCGTGATAGTACCGATGTATCGTCCGGTTCTGCTGATAATGGGTACCGCAGAGTACTTGTGATACTCCATCTTCTCAAGAGCCTGCCGCAGCGTCTCGTCCTCATAAATATATGCCACTTCGCACTTTGGTGTCAAAAAAAACAATATGTTCATAGCCGCACTCCCGTCACATTATTTTCGTATTTATTATAGCATATTACTAAACTTCACATATGAACAAATTATTATTTTTTTATAACATTTTAGTGGTCCGGAGAGACGCGCGGAGAACGCCTTCTGCCCGGCGGGCTTTTTTGTAACAGGAGTGCTTTCCCATTACAAAAAGACAGAACAGAAAACTTAAATAAGTCTTCTGCCCTGTCTTCTTTTCTTCCCCGTATGGAACAGTACGGTCCGCTCGTTTTCACTGCATGAAGTCCAGCGGATCGACGGGTTGATTCTCGTGTTCCAGCTCGAAGTATAAGTTCGCGCCTTCGATGGAATAATATTTCGTAGGTTCTGCTACATAGCCCAGCACATCGCCCTGTGCCACGTACTCATTTTCCACCACCTGCAGTTCCTTTAACTGGCCGCAGACAGCGGTATAGTCATTTCCCATGTTGAGAACGACGTAATTGCCCAGTTCTTCATTGGAACCGATCTCCTGAATTTTTGCGTTTGCAGGTGCTATAACCGGTGTGCTCACGGCGCCCTGGATGACGATGCCCGGATTACATTTATACTGATCCAGAGTCGGGAAATAGATGGTGGACTCCATGCTGTAATCCAGAATGACATTTCCTGATACCGGCCATGCCATCTTTGTTGCGTCATTAAAATTGAGGACCAGCGCTGCGGCCGCCTCTTTTTCTGTTCCGGCCTTTACCGCCGGCACTTCTGCTTCTGTCTCTGCTTTCGCTGTAGCCCTGGCGGAGTCGGCGACCTGTGTATCTGCGTCCGTATTCTGCTCCGCGTTGGAATCACCGGCAACTGCTACCTGGTTCTCCTGTGGAATCGTCTCTTCTGCAATGACGCCCTTCTGGTCCGGTACTTCAAGATATGGACTCTGACCGCCATCGTTTCCTCTTTGAATGGTAATGACTCCTGCCGCAGCTACTATAGTCAGCAGGCCTAAAACCAACAGGACAAGGAATACTTTATCCTTGAACAATTGACTCATTTTCTCTTTCACGTTTATCACCTCGGTAATATTCTTACCAAAGGAGAAAGAGTTATTCAGAAATCAGAACAATATTTTTATAAAAATAATCAAGAATCTCTTCCGCTGTTTTTCCCTCCTCCGCCATGCACTTAGCACCGTACTGGCTGAGCCCGTAACCGTGGCCGACCCCCTGGCACACCGCCCGGATTCCGCCGTCGTACTCCTCCAGAGTGTAGGACGGAGACGGCAGTCCCAGCGCATACTGGACTTCCTCTCCGGTATACACCTTCGTACCGATCTGAATCTGCCCCACATAACCGCCGTCGTCACGGACAATCATCTGAATGGACTGGGGAAGCTGGCCCGCATCCACCGGTACACTGCCGGCAATCTGGTTAATCCTTCCGGCAAACTCCTCCTTGCTCCATACCATCATGGTCAGATAGCCTTCCGCCTCCACATCGCGTTTGCTGGCCACCGCCTGCAGGTACGGATGGCTCTCATCCCCGCTTCTCGTCATTCCGGTGCTGGCACGGTGAAACAGCGGCTCGATGAGCCTGCCGTCACAGGTGATTACCCTGCCCGCTGTCGAGCGCACCGCCTCTTCCACCGCCTGAAAATACGTTACAAAGGATTCACTTCCCCACATGGCCTCCATCTGCTTCTCTTCCAGATATTCCATATGAAGCTCCGACTCCTTCACCTCGTTCTCACCGTTCATCTTCTGGTAAATAAACGTCCTGGCTATGATGGCCTGTGCCCGCAGCGCTTCCTTCCCATACTCGGCAGGCATCTGCTTTGCCACCACTCCCGGCAGATACTCTTCCACATCCATATAGGATTCCCCGTTTTTCCGGTCCAGAATCACTTTTTTTCCGCTGGTAATAAGCGGTACTTCCTTCTTTTCCTCGATTCTGCCTGTCCATGCAAGGGTTATTATATAGGGAAGCAGCAATGCCATGACGCATACCATGACTATTTTTTTTGCCACCGAAAACCTCCGCAAGTTCCTTTAAAAAATTCTATGCGGACAATTCTCATTTATGCAGAAACGTTCCTTTTCCTTCCCATTCCATGTAATCCCCACAAATACGGTGCATGGCTTCTCCAGACACCTTACAGCTTCTTCCAGCGGCTGCCCGGTCAGACAAACGTCTCTCGCACCTGCCTGGTAAAAGGCATCCATAAATGCCTTCTCCTCCACCTCAGTCAACTCCTCCGGCACGCACACCGCCACCCGCGGCTTCTTCACGGTGGCACCGGTCAGGCGCTTTACCATGGAATGATCATATCCCAAAGCCCGACGCAGATAAGAACAGAACATCCTTTCCGCCAGCATATAGGAGGCAATAATCCCTCTCCGCAGCGGATTCACGGCAGTTACAGGCGTCACAGCCTGATCGATGGCCTCTTCCGCCGCATTCCCCATGGCAATAATCAGGCCGGTATCCCTGTTTACAAGGGCCATGGAGGATTCCTCCAGCACGATCCCTCTGTCTTTCACATAAATTGTAATTCTGGCCGGTTCATACCCCGGTTTTCCAATCGTACTCTCTATCATATTCTCCCCCCTTTTACTCCCGCTGACGCGAACCGTTCAGACAGGAAGACACGTCCAGCCGGCGGCCGCCGCGAAGTATAAAATCCCGCTTCCTATGATGTTTTCTGACTCTTCCGAATCAAAAAAAGCACGGCAGGAAAACACCGCCGGGGCTCCGCCATGGCGACGGTATTTCCCGCTGCATTTTCCCACCGTACTTCTCTTTCAAGACTTATTCCCAACGGCCTTAACTGATCTCCTAAATCTCTACCTTCACCTTTTCCAGATGCCAGATATCACGGACATATTCTTCAATCGTCCGGTCTGAGGTGAATTTGCCGCTGCAGGCTACATTTAAGATAGCCGCCTTTGCCCACCACGTTTCGTTTCTGTAGGCCTGATCAATCCTCTTCTGTGCTTCCGCGTAGGATGGTAAATCCTTTAAAATAAAATACGTATCCGCGCGGTCGCTGCTCTGCGTATTCAGCAGAGAATTATAGATATCACGGAACAGTTCCGGGTCCTGAGGTGCAAAGTATCCGTTGATCAGCTGCATCAGAACACGGCGGATCTGATAGTTGTTGTTGAAGATCTCCATCGGATTATAGCCGCCTCTGTTCTCATAACCGATGACCTCGTCAGAGGACATGCCAAAGATAAAGGCGTTCTCCTCACCAACCTCTTCCACGATCTCCACGTTGGCGCCGTCCATGGTTCCCAGCGTCAGCGCACCATTTAACATAAACTTCATGTTTCCGGTGCCGGAGGCTTCCTTGCTGGCTGTGGAAATCTGCTCGCTGACATCGGCTGCCGCGAAAATGATCTCCGCGTTAGAAACCTTATAGTCCTCAATAAACACAACCTTGATCTTTCCGTCGATGGTTTTGTCGTTATTGATCACATCGGCTACCGAGTTGATCAGCTTGATGGTCAGCTTCGCCCGCTTATATCCGGCCGCCGCCTTAGCTCCGAAGATAAAGGTTCTCGGAACCATATCCATGTTTGGATTATCCTTCAGTTCATTATATAAATAGATCACATGAAGAATATTCATCAGCTGGCGCTTGTACTCGTGAAGACGCTTTACCTGAACGTCGAAGATGGAACGCGGGTCCACATCGATTCCGTTGTGTTCCTTAATGTATTTTGCCAGGCGAACCTTGTTCTGGTACTTGATGTCCATAAACTCCTGCTGGCACTTCGGATCATCCGCATAGACCGCAAGGCGGTGAATATGCGGCAGATCGGTAATCCACTCATTCCCGATCTTTCCCGTCACCCACTGAGCCAGCAGCGGATTGCCGTGAAGCAGGAAACGTCTCTGGGTAATGCCGTTCGTCTTATTGTTGAATTTCTGCGGCATCATCTCATAGAAATCGCGCAGCTCCTGTTTCTTCAAAATCTCCGTGTGCAGTCTTGCAACGCCGTTGACAGAAAATCCGCCTACGATCGCTAAGTTTGCCATGCGCACCTGTCCGTCGTAAATGATGGCCATCTTGCGGATCTTATCCTGGTTGCCCGGATACATCTGCTGAATCTGCTCTACGAAACGGCGGTTGATCTCCTCCACGATCTGATAGATTCTCGGAAGCAGCCTGGAGAACAATTCGATCGGCCATTTTTCCAGCGCCTCGGACATGATGGTGTGGTTTGTATAGGCGCAGGTCTTTGTGGTCACGGCCCATGCCTCATCCCATGTCAGATTATATTCGTCCAGAAGGATACGCATTAACTCCGGCACAGCCACAGTCGGATGGGTATCATTTAACTGGAACACGGTCTTCTCGAAGAATTTATGGATATCGTCATGCTTTTCCATATACTTCTTAACCGCCCGCTGAACGCTGGCGGAAATAAAGAAGTACTGCTGTTTTAAACGAAGCTCCTTACCGGCGTAGTGATTGTCGTTGGGATAGAGAACCTCTACAATCGTCTTTGCCAGGTTTTCCTGCTCTACAGCCTTCTGGTAGTCGCCCTTGTCAAAGGAATCCAGGCTGAAGGTATTGATCGCTTCCGCATCCCAGATTCGCAGCGTATTCACCACATTGTTGCCGTAGCCAACGATAGGCATATCATAAGGCACGGCACGGACGGACTGGTATCCCTCCTGAACGAAATGCTCTCTGCCGTTATCCCAGACCGTTCTGACGTAACCGCCGAACTTCACCTCCGTCGCATACTCCGCACGGCGGACCTCAAACGGATAACCGTTCTTTAACCAGTCATCCGGAACTTCCATCTGATAGCCGTTTTCAATCTTCTGTTTGAACATACCGTAGCGGTAGCGGATGCCGCAGCCGTAAGCCGGATAGCCCAGCGTCGCCAGGGAATCTAAAAAGCAGGCGGCAAGACGGCCGAGGCCGCCGTTGCCGAGAGCCGGATCCGGCTCCTGATCCTCGATGGCGTTTAAGTCGAAGCCCAGCTCATCCAGCACTTCCTTCACTTCCGGCAGCGCCATGATATTGATAATATTATTTCCAAGGGCACGGCCCATCAAAAACTCCATGGAGAGATAATACAGGGTTTTTACATCCTTCTTCTCATACTCCTTGTGAGTTGCAATCCACTCATCAATGATCACATCCTTAACAGCATAGGCAACCGCCTGGAACGCCTGCTCCGGAGTCGCTTCATCGATCGTCTTGCGGAATACATTTTTAACGTTGTAAATAACGCTTTTCTTAAAGGTTTCTTTATCAAATCCCATACTCATTGTGAATGACCTCCTATTGGTTCACTGTTTCAATCCGCTGAACTTTTTCTACGCCCAGCGTGACATTCTCACCATTGATGTTCCATTCCTTCGTATAGCCTGCTGCCTTACCCAGTGTGATGTCTTCTGCGAGAACCTCGCTCTTTATTACTTCGCCATGTGCTTCCAGAATACCGGCAATCTTCTCATTGCCTTCGCTGGTGATGAGAATATGATCCATCACCTCAAAACCTGCTTCCTTACGCATGGTCTGAATCTTGCTGATCAGTTCGCGGACGAAACCTTCCTCGATCAGCTCAGGTGTCAGGTTCGTGTCAAGCACAACCGTAACGGTATTATCTCCTTCCGATACGTAGCCCTCCATCTGAGCCGTATCGATCAGTAAATCTTCCTTCGTCAGAACCACCTCACTGCCGTCAAATTCGAACGTGAGAGCGCCCTTTTCATTCAGAGTATCCATGGCGGTATTTCCGTCCACCTCGGAAAGGGCTTTTCTGATGTTGTTTAACTGTTTTCCGTATTTCGGGCCGACCGTCTTTAACTGCGGCTTAAAGCTGTAGCTGGTGAAATCGCGGACATCATCTGTAAATACAACGGTCTTGACATTCAGCTCCTCCTCGATGATCTCCTGATAGAATACAGAGAGCTCATGAGGCGCTTTTACAAACATCCGGCCGATCGGCTGGCGGTTCTTGATATTCGCCGTATTTCTGGCCGCACGGCCCATCACTACGATCTTTAAGACCTCATCCATGTTGTCTTCCAGCTTCTCATCGATGCAGGATTCATCCGCCACCGGATAATCGCATAGATGGATGCTCTCCGGCGCATTCTTATCGATGTTACATACCAGGTTCTGGTAGATCTCCTCCGTCATGAACGGGATCATCGGCGCTGCCACCTTGCTGACGGTCACCAGTGCGGTATACAGGGTCATATAGGCATTGATCTTATCCTGTTCCATGCCTTTGGCCCAGAAACGCTCACGGCTTCTTCTGACGTACCAGTTGCTCATGTCATCCACAAACTCCTGAAGCGCTCTTGCCGCCTCCGGAATCTGATAATTCCCCAGATTACCGTCCACGGTCTTGATTAAGGTATTTAACTTCGACAGAAGCCATTTATCCATAACCGGAAGCTTGTCGTATTCCAGTTTGTATTTAGTTGCATCAAATTCATCAATATTTGCATAGAGAACAAAGAAAGCGTACGTATTCCATAAAGTGCCCATAAACTTGCGCTGGCCTTCCATTACGGCCTTGCCATGGAACCGGTTCGGAAGCCACGGCGCGCTGTTGATATAGAAATACCAGCGGATGGCATCGGCGCCAAACTCTTCGAGAGCCTGGAACGGATCAACCGCGTTGCCCTTGGACTTCGACATCTTCTGTCCGTTCTCATCCTGTACATGGCCCAGAACGATGACGTTCTTATACGGCGCCTTGTTAAAGATCAGGGTGGAGATAGCCAAAAGGGAATAGAACCATCCTCTCGTCTGATCCACCGCCTCGGAGATGAAGTCCGCCGGGAACTGCTGCTCAAACAGCTCCTTATTCTCAAACGGATAATGGTGCTGTGCAAACGGCATGGAACCGGAATCGAACCAGCAGTCGATTACCTCCGGAACTCTCTTCATCTGCTTTCCGCACTTCGGGCAGGTGATGGTCACCGCGTCGATATATGGCCGGTGAAGTTCTATGTCATCCGGACAGTTCGGCGACATGGACTTTAATTCCTCGATGCTTCCGATGGCATGCTGATGGCCGCACTCACACTCCCATACATTTAAAGGAGTGCCCCAGTAACGGTTCCGGCTGATGCCCCAGTCCTGAACGTTCTCCAGCCAGTCACCGAAACGGCCCTTGCCGATACTCTCAGGGATCCAGTTGATGGTATTGTTGTTGCGGATTAAGTCCTCCTTCACATCGGTCATCTTGATAAACCAGGACTCTCTCGCATAATAAATCAGGGGAGTGTCACATCTCCAGCAGTGCGGATAGCTGTGCTCGAATACCGGTGCAGAGAACAGGAGTCCCCTCTCTTCCAGATCCTTTAAAACCAGCGGATCGGCCTTCTTACAGAAGGTGCCCGCCCATTTCGTCTCCTTCGTCATCTCACCCTTGGAATCAACCAGCTGGACGAACGGCAGGTCGTATTTTCTGCCCACCTTGGAGTCGTCTTCACCGAAGGCCGGTGCGATATGAACGACGCCGGTACCGTCTGTCAGTGTTACGTATGTGTCACAGGTTACATAGTACGCCTTCTTCGCCGGATGCACGAAATCAAACAGCGGCTCATACTCCTTAAACTCCAGATCTTTGCCGGTAAAACGCTCCAGTACAGTGTATTCACTGTTCAGAACCGTATCACACAAAGCTTCCGCAAGATAGTACGTATAATCTCCGTTTTTCACCTTTACGTAGGACTCGTTCGGATTCACACAGAGCGCCACGTTGGAGGGAAGCGTCCACGGTGTTGTCGTCCATGCCAGAATGTAAGCATCCTCGCCCTTTACCTTGAATCTGGCGATGGCCGAGCGTTCTTTCACGTCCTTATATCCCTGGGCCACCTCGTGGCTGGAAAGCGGCGTTCCGCATCGCGGACAGTAAGGAACGATCTTAAATCCCTTGTAGAGAAGCCCCTTTTCCCAGATCTGCTTGAGAGCCCACCACTCGGACTCGATATAGTAATTCTCATAGGTAACGTACGGATCATCCATATCCGCCCAGAAGCCGACAGTCTTGGAGAAATCTTCCCACATGCCCTTGTACTTCCATACGCTTTCCTTACAGTGCTTGATAAACGGCTCAAGACCGTATTCCTCGATCTGCTCCTTGCCGTCCAGTCCCAGCATCTTCTCCACTTCCAGCTCAACAGGGAGTCCATGGGTATCCCAGCCGGCCTTTCGCGGCACGTCGCACCCCTTCATGGTGCGGTATCTCGGAATCATATCCTTGATCACACGGGTAAGGACATGGCCGATATGAGGTTTTCCGTTGGCGGTAGGCGGACCGTCATAAAATGTGTAGGTTTCAGCCTTTTTTCTGTTATCAATGCTCTTCTGGAAAATATCGTGATCTTCCCAGAATTTTTCAACTTCTTTTTCTCTCGCTACAAAATTCAAGTCTGTAGGAACTTTGTTATACATCTCTTTTGACCTCCTTTATGAATAGTAAAAAAAGAAGGCCCTCGTCCCGTAATCAGGACGAAGGCCGTGCTTCGCTAAACCACCTATTACAGCATACTGACATATGCGTTCCCTGTAACGTAGGATTCACGTCCTGGCTTACTGCTTACACAGCTTTCAGCCGGAGACTCCAGAGTGATATTCGTTCCCATGACTACTCTCACCAGGCTTTCACCATCCCCGGCTCGCTTTGGATTTCCCACGGTCCTACTGTCTCTTTCATCGTCTTTTTTCCTATAATATAATGGCAGGTTATGCCTTATATGTCTTCTCATTATAGGTTTTATGGGAGGAAATGTCAAGTAAAAGACGAAATTTCGGGTATCTGCCGCTTATTTTCGTCATTATGCCCCGTATCAGACCTCATCAAACTGCCCGTATCAGACCGCGAATAAGTCGTTAAGCGCCTCACTCATAGTCGGATGCGTATAAATCTGATCTCTCAATACCGTGTAGTCTGCATTCAGATCCATCGCCAGCTTCACGATATTAATCATCTCGTAGGATTCCTCACAGAACAGCATGGCGCCTAAAATCTGATTCGTCTTTGCATCAATTACCGCCTTTAAAACGCCTTTTGTTTTATTTAAGACAGCCGCCTTCGGAATCGCAGCCGCCGGCAGTCTGGCGATCTTCACGTCTAACCCTGCCTTTCTCGCTTCCTGTTCATTCATACCGACTCTTGAAAAGGATGGCTCAATAAAAACGCTGTACGGAATATGGCTTCTCCTGGCTGCCCTGGCATCATAGGCTCCGCCATGAAGACTGGACCACACGATTCGGAAATCATCCAGGGAAACGTAGGTAAACTGAAGCCCCCCGGCTGCATCTCCCATGGCCCAGATATTCGGAGCCGTCGTCCGATAAGCATCATCTACTTTCACACCGCCGCGGGCCGTAACCTCGACACCGGCCGCCTCCAGATTCAATTCCGCCGTGTTGGGTCTTCTGCCTGTAGCGACCAGAATTGCATCCGCCTCCAGATCACCCTCTTTTCCATCGGCAGAATAATGAACGTAAGACCGGTCCCCTTCTTTTCTGATGCTGGAAATGGCCGCGCCAATCACGAATTGAACGCCCTTTTCTTCCAAAACCTTCTGGATCTCCGCTGCGATATCTTCATCCTCCCTCGGAATCAGGCGGGCTTCGTTCTGAATGACCGTAACATCAGAGCCAAATCCGGAATACATGGACGAAAACTCCAGTCCGATATAGCCGCCTCCAATGATGACCAGCTTCTTCGGAAGCGTCTCCAGATCCATAAATGTCTCGCTTAAGTACACCTGGGGATTCCCTTCTATTCCCTCAATCGGTGGCACAAACGGAGTGCTTCCCGTATTGATAAAGATCTGGTCTCCTTCTACGGTAAATTCTTCTGAACCGTCTGCCGGCACTACGTTTACCTGCGTATTGGAGAGGAAACTGGCAGTTCCATTATAAATCGTCACTGTTTCCAGATGATCCAGCTTATCAAAATTCTTTTTCCGAAGCATGGATGTAACACGCCGTTTTTCTTCAATGGCTGTCCTGTATAATTCCGCCTTCTCTTCAAAAGAAATCTCTCCCTTTGACTCTGTGATCTGAGAACTTCTCACCAGAGACTTGGAAGGAATACAGCCCACATTAATGCAGGTACCTCCATACATCTTATCTGATTTCTCAATCAATGCTACGGTTTTTCCTTCTCCTGCCAGCTTTCCCGCCAGTGTTTTTCCGCCTTTGCCAAATCCTATAATCACCGCATCAAACTTTTTCATGTCAAACCTTCCTTTCCTGTCTTCTCTATTTTTATTGTTTTTCGCCGGACACGGTCTCATAGGGCCAGTCCTTAATGCCGCCTATATCAATGATATTCTTATAACCAAGGTCTAACAGCTTCTCCGCTGCGTTCTTACTTCTCACGCCGCTGCGGCAGTAAACCATAATCTTCGCATCCAAATCCGGCAGTTCCCCGGGCATCTCCTCTCCGATCTCTTCCACCGGAATATTAATCGCATCGCCAATGCGGCTCTCCGCGTACTCCTCCGGAGTTCTTACGTCCACCACGATCAGCGCTTCATCCGAATCCATAACTTCCTTTGCCTCTTCCGGCCTGTACTTTACATACTGCGAAGCCTGGGCCTCTGTTCTGCTCTCTGCCTGCTGTGCTGTCCGGGCCTCTGTTCCGTTCTCTTCCTGCTGTGCCGGCCGATTCTCTGTTCCAGTCTTTTCCTGCGGTACCTCCGTCTTCTGTGTCTCCTTACCGGCAGCACTTTTCTGACCACCCGAACACGCCGTTAATACCAGGACCGCTGCCGCGATACCCGCCGTAATCAAAAATCTCCCTGTTATCATCTCGTCTGCTCCATTCTGTAACTTTTTTTGTTTCAGTTATTATACTGTAATAATATCAGTTACAGTTTGTTCTGTCAAGTATTTTTTTCATTAATTCTCAACCTTTGCAATCGTCCACTCTCTACAGGAAGCTGAAGCCGTCCGGCTGTCTGCTTAAACCGCCTGAACACAAACCGTCTGAACACAAATAGAAACGGGTACCGACTCATTCACATGAATTTCGATACCCGTTCCTAAACTACTTCATCCATTGGACTTTACCCTCACTTTTTGTTTTGTCACTGATACTTATGTACCTGGATGCTCTATATGAAATTTTTTTCCCTTTCGCCACTCCATTACCGGGCCTCATCTATCATCTGGTTTATCTCTGCATCGTCATTTTCATTCTTCTATATGGTAGTAAGCTACATATGTGGAAACCTTTGTTCGGACGAATCATACTTTCTCGTCATATGACTCATACGATGAATTTTCCTTTGCAGTTTATAACGGAATATAGGCATATGTAAAAGATATATAGATTTTTTCCAACTACTTCATCCATGCTTTCGCATTTATTCATCATAGAAGGAATGGCTTTTCACTGTGGCTGAATGGTTTTTCCTATTGCCTGCTTCCAAAATGGAAATCAGACGAAACTTATGTTTTCGGTGGAATCTACCTCCTTTTCAGTTATATTTTTATCCTTCCCGCTTCCTGTTCCCGGGAAGATTATCTATATCTTGTATCTCTTTCTTTTGATAGCTTTATTATATAGTATCTCTCTTCATTTTGCAAGACTCTTTAGAAAAAATTAATAAATAATTTCGTAATTGTCAAATTGTATATAATTATTTCAAATATTTATATTTTTATTTCTATTAAACTTTTTGTTATGTCAATGTTCCAGAATTATTCTGATATTATAGTTTGTTATTTTTTTATCAATCACATTGCGTTTTTGTAAAGTTATGGTATAATGTCCAAAAAGGACAGAGTCCCCGGACCTTGCGGTCCCAATCGCTCCGCCCCCTACATTAATTGTTCAGAAGGAGAACACATATGAGCCAGCGCAATTTAACCTTATTAACGGATCTATACGAGTTAACCATGATGCAGGGCTATTTCAAAGAAAAGGATGCCAATGAGACGGTAATCTTCGATGCATTTTACCGCACAAATCCGGGCGGCAACGGTTATGCGATCTGTGCCGGTCTGGAGCAGGTGATCCAGTATATCAAAGATCTTCATTTTGAAGAGGACGATGTGGACTATCTACGCTCAACGGGGCTGTTCGGCGAAGACTTTCTGGAATATTTGCGCCATTTTAAATTCTCAGGCGACATCTACGCCATACCGGAAGGGACTGTCATCTTCCCGCGCGAACCGCTGGTCAAAGTAATCGCTCCCATTATGGAGGCACAGCTAATTGAGACCGCACTGTTAAATATTATCAATCATCAGAGCCTGATCGCTACAAAGACGGCGCGCGTCGTATACGCAGCAGGCGGCGACGGAGTTATGGAATTTGGCCTTCGCCGTGCTCAGGGGCCCGATGCCGGAATCTATGGCGCAAGGGCCGCCATGATCGCCGGATGCATCGGAACTTCCAATGTTCTGTGCGGCAAGATGTTCAACGTTCCGGTCAAGGGAACCCACGCTCACAGCTGGATCATGAGTTTTCCCGATGAACTGACTGCGTTCCGCACCTATGCCAGACTGTATCCATCCGCCTGTATCCTGCTGGTAGACACCTACGACACACTGAAGTCCGGCGTTCCCAATGCCATTAAGGTATTTAAGGAAATGAGGGAGGCAGGTATCCCGCTGACCTTCTACGGAATTCGTCTGGACAGCGGCGATCTGGCCTATCTGTCCAAGAAAGCAAAAAAAATGCTGGACGACGCCGGATTCCCCGACGCAGTCATCTCTGCCTCCAATGACCTGGATGAGTCTCTGATCAACAGCTTAAAGATTCAGGGTGCTGCCATCAACTCCTGGGGCGTCGGTACAAATCTGATTACCTCCAAGGACTGCCCGTCCTTCGGCGGCGTATATAAGCTTGCTGCCATCCTGGATAAGAAGAGCGGAAAATTTGTTCCGAAGATTAAGTTATCCGAAAATGCCGAGAAGATTACCAACCCGGGCAATAAGTGCATTAAGAGGATTTACAGCAGGGAAACCGGAAAAATGATTGCCGATTTAATCTGCCTGGAAGGCGAAAAGTATAATGAAAATCATTCGCTGCTGCTCTTTGATCCGATCGAGACCTGGAAAAAGACGCATCTGGCGCCCAACACCTACCATCTGCGTGATCTGATGGTTCCGGTATTTAAGAACGGAGAATGTGTCTACGATTCGCCTGCCGTCATGGACATTCAGGCGTACTGCAAAAAAGAACTGGATACACTCTGGGATGAATCCCGCCGTCTTGTGAACCCTCATGAGGTACATGTGGATCTCTCCAATGAGCTGTGGCATATGAAAAATCAGCTTCTGGACAGCTATCATTTTTCAGAATAACGAAAAAAGTTAACCTTTGTTATAGTTTCTGCGGTTGACATCGGTTATAATAGAAGTAATATGACAAAGGAGGTTGTTTTTTATGAGTATGGGGCAGGAAACCAAAATTCGCGCCAGAGACAATGATAAACTGGCTTTAAAAGTAACAAAAGGACATTTCTCATCAGACCGTTTTCACATTAACTATTACATTGACATGACCACGCTGAAGATGCGTCAGGAGGAAGCGGAACAGGTTGCCAAATCCATGGTTAAGAGATACGTAAACCGTGTCGATTTATCAGGTCTGATTGGCGTAGGAGCGGAAGAACTCAAGCATTATTCCAAAGCGTTTGCTTCCAAGACTCCAATCGATACCATCATCTGTATGGATGGCTGCGAGGTAATCGGCGCCTATGTGGCAAAGGAATTATCCGAGCTCGGCGTTACCACCACCAATATCCACAAGACTACTTACATCGTAACACCGGAATTCGATTCTGCGGGACAGATGGTCGTTCGTGACAACATCAAGCATATGCTGAAGGATAAACACGTATTAGTCGTTCTTGCTACTGCGATGTCCGGCCGTACTATTTTAAAGAGCATTCGCTGCATCGAATCCTACGGCGGCATTCTGGAAGGCATCTCCGTTATCTTTGCGGCAGTGAACGAGATCGACGGTTATCCGGTTAACTCGGTATTTGATTCTTCCGATCTTCCTGACTTCCGTCTCTCCGAGCCGGATAACTGTCCGGATTGTAAGAATGGAATCAAGCTGGATGCGATTGTCAACAGCTACGGTTATACAAAACTCGATTAGTTGAGATAAAATGAATCAGATCATAAACCCCGGGCCACGACGGAAATTTCTGTCGTGGCCCGGGGTATTTTGAGAAGGCGGCTTAATCATCAGGTTCGTCCTCGGAATCGTCATTGTCTGAGTCCCGGTCATCGGAATTGTCATCGTCTGAGGCCTTACTACCTGATTCGTCATCGTCCGGGGCCTTGTCATCGGAATCGTTATTAACCGAGACCTTGCCGTCGGAATCCTCATCGTCCGAGACCCTGCTGTCGGAATCCTCATCGTCTGAGGCCTTGCTGTCGGAATCGTCATCGTCTGAGGCCTTGTCTTCGGAATCGTCGTCTACGTTCTTACCAGGCGAATCAGCATCGTCTAAGTCATCATGATCAGCCGAATTCCTGTTGTCGGAATCGCGGTCGTCAAAGTCATCGTCAGCCGGATCCCTGTCGTCGGATTCATGATCGTCCAAATTGTTATCATCCGAATCGTTATCATCCGAATCGTCATCGTCTGAATCGTCGTCATCTATATCATCAGACGAATCTCTATCGCCGTATTTCGCTTTTCTCATTTCTTCTTTATACTCATTCCAGTCTTCCTCGTCCATCTGAAGCCATACTGGTTTTTCCTTTTCCCGCTCAAGGATTATGCGGTAAAGTTCTTCCATGGACATTCTCGACAGCGTCATTTCATCGAGATCCGGGTAAGCGGCTGTCATCATACGGATAAACTGTAATTTCCCGCTGGATATATGGTAATTCAGCGCCGTCTGATCCAACGCCCCATCTTTTTTCTTTTCCTGTGTCACGATATGGACTGTCCGTTTGCTCTCCTCCGCAGTTTTTCTAATACAAGCGCTCAGCTGGCTCTGAAGCTGGTTTACACGGGTCGGATTCTTATTTTCCACTGAAATCAGAACGGTTTTCCTGTCATCCGTCAGATACGCTTTTTCTTCCATAATCCGGTACAGATCCTTAACTGCCTCCTCAATGTTCCAGTCTTTGTACGTGTGCCCTTCTGCAGCCTGAACCGCATCTTCATTCAGAGGCACAAAGGAAAGAACTCTGTCTTTTTTATTGATCTTCAGTTCGAAGCTTGGGTTTACATCCATATCAACAATACTGTCTACCACCAAATTCTGATAAGAATATACTCCGCCGATGCCCGCTGCGAGAAAGAACAGAGCACAACCGCATACAGCTGCCATACGCCGAACCTGTACCGGACTGCACAGCCTGCAGAACCAGCCGCCTTTTAAAGGCTCTTGTCCGGTGATATCGTCCATCCGCTCCATTTTTACAACGGGTGTATCAATTATTTTTTGCAGAGAAGGCTGAGGAAGCTGGCTGACTGCCCGGTTCAGCGATTGATTGATCTGTGATGTCTCTATTTTTTTACTCATCGCCCTTACTCCTTTCCTTCCAGGTACCGTTTCAATTTCTTCAATGTCCGCTGATAGCAGGACAAGACTGTGGACAGCGGGAGCCCCAGATTCGCAGCAATCTCTCTGTGCCTGATTCCTGCTACCAGGTGAAGCAGAAGAATCTGCCGTTCCCGCTCAGTTAAAATATTCATGGCAGTCTCTAAAACCAGTCTGTCTGTCATTTCCGTTACATAGGAGTATTCCATTGTGTCATCCATCTCAAATGCTTCTTCTGACAGGAAGCGTGAGTTTCGTCGGAATAAATCCATAGCAAGATTACGGGCAATCGTAAAAAGCCATGCCATCGGTTTTCCCTGTTTCTGATACAGATGCGCGGATGCCCGAACTTTTAAATAGGTGTCCTGTACAATATCCTGGGTATCGTATGGATTTTTCACGATCGCAAGGACGTAACTGTACAGGGTACGCTCCGTAAGGGTATAGAATTCCTCAAGCGCGGACCGGTCATCCCGCCCAATCCGCACAATCAGATCTTCATCTATATTAAGCCGTTGTATGGATACCTCCGGCTCCCCTCCCGTTACCATGAAAAATATCATACTCATTTCTCCTCACCGCGCACCTGCATTTCCATTATGGGATACTGTGTCCGCGATCTTCTTATCCAGAATATTCTCGTTCTCCCTTAATCAGACTTTCTCTTTTTCATGTAATCCAAATTTAGTTATAAGCTGCCATATCAGGTTTCTGGCACTCATCGATTGATGTTCTTACCGATCATCGTGGTCATTATGATCATCATTATCGTAATGATCATCATCATCGTAACGGTCATCATCATCGTATCGATCGTCATCATCGTAATGGTCGTCATCATCGTAACGGTCATCATCATCGTAATGGTCATCATCATTGTTACGATCGTCGTCATCGTTACGATCGCCATCATCGTATCGGTCGTCATCATCGTTACGATCGTCATCATCGTATCGGTCATCATCATCGTTACGATCGTCATCATCGTATCGGTCATCATCATCACCATATTTCCCGTCCGCAGCCGCCTCACTCTCTGCCATTCGATCCAGCTCATCTTCCAGCATTTCAAGCCTGTCGCTGCGGTACCAGTCATTGGCGTGATCCAGCTTATCTTCCAGGGAATCGAGGGAAATCCCCTCATCCCTCGCGTAAGCTGCAAGATCACTGATCCGCATATCAGCCAGCTGGCTGGCCGTTACACTGTCATCCTTTGCCAAAATCTTTTCGATCAGAGCCATGCGGCCTGCTGATATGTGATGCTCCTCTGCCAGCTTCTTTAATTCTTTCGTCAAACTGACGTGCTGATCCAGAACCCGCCCCTCGATCTGGCATTCCTCCAGATAGCCGGCAAGGTGACGGTTCACATTTTTAACCGTAGTCTCCGAGGCGGAACCGGATTTTACGGTCAACAGGATATCATTTTTATCCTTGTTGGTAAAATACCCCGCCTGATCCAGCAGATCAACCACATCTTCCAGGACGCGGTCGAGATTCCTGTCCTCCATGTGGTATCCCTGCAGCAGCTCTTTTCCGTCTTCGTTTGTACCCTTCAGAGAAACAACCTGATTCAGCCTGTTTGCTTTGATCTCGATGCTGGGGTTAATATCAAATGCCAGATACTGGCTCGGTCCTCCCAGATAAAGCCCCAGTCCCCCTAATGTTACCACTGCCGCTGCCGCCATGGCCGCCATAAAATTTTTCTTCATATCTTTTGCTCCTTTCATGTAGAATTGTTTTTTTCCTTTTCATCCTTACAACGGAGCAGAATGTAATTTTATCGCAGCCATATCTCATTTTTTACCATATATTTTGTATTTCATATTCTTCCCATTGCTCCGGCTGCGGTGTGATCAGATTTTTCGCTTCATAAAGCCCGCACTGCACCATGTGCTCCCTGACAACTTCCAGCACATGACAGTAGCAAAGTGAAAGCTGGCGGGCATACGCCTGTTTCTCTCCTTTCATCAGGCAGTCCAAAGCAATTCGGCATCTTTGATTCAGCTCATTGGAACGAGTGGAGCCATCACTGTAAAAACTATAGTAATAGCCCCAGTGGAGAAGTCCGCCCACCTCCTGCAAAATCACCTGAAACGGCTTTAACGGAAGGTGCTCCTTCATGGCGTCCGTAATAAGATCCAGCGGAACCGCCCCGGGCTGTTCCATTTTATCCAGCAGCTCCTCCGCCTCCCTTTTTATCAATTCGGCGGTAAGCATGGCAGCAGGCCAGACAGCCGCAGCCATAAACTGAAGGCCGCTCAAATACAACAGCGTATCGTTTTTTAATACCCGGTTCTTCATACACTGTGCAGTCGCATCGTCATTAAACAGAGTTACCTGTGTCCCCTTGACATTGTATGTGTGACAGAAACCACATTTGTTCAGCATGGCGACCGCTTTTCTGATCGTCGACACAGAGACCTTATACTCATCGGCCAGCGCGGCTTCGGATGGTAAAAACGTTCCATCCCGGTAAATCCCCACTCCAATCTTATCAATCAAATCACGGGTAATCTGCATGTAGTAATGGTTTCGCCCGATCTCCGGGCTCCAGCTGTAACAGCAGTCTGTTTCTTCCACCGGAAATGGAACCATAGCGTCCAGTTCTTCCAGAAACTGCTTTACGTCATCCGCAATCGCTCGATACATGGTTTCAAAACAACGCCGCATCTCCTTCAGATCGCCGCTATTGGCTGCCTCCAGCATCCACATTGGATCTTTATAAGCCATGGCGGAAGCAGAAAATGCCGGTGACTCCCGGAACTCCAGGAAAAATGGAACCCGCGCGCAGATTTCAAGACTCGTAAATATATCCCGAAACAACAGGTTGCCCGAGGCATCCAACAGACTATGAAGCGCCATCGATGAAGCCTTCCACCGGAGGTCAATTCCTTTTTTGCTGTTTCGTTTTAAATGCTGAAAACTAAGCCTCACCTTTTCTCCGCCGCAGGAAGCGATGGAGCAGGCAAAAAGCCTCGGCATAATCAGTTCCATCGTCTTATAGACTTCCAGAATTGCAGTTCTCCGCTCCAGTACCGATCTCAAAACATCTTCCTTCTGTATCTCATCAACCGGCCGATAGGCTACTCTGGAGGTCCGCCTCTCCTCGGTATGGATCAGCCCCTCCCTTTTTAATGCCGCCAGTACCTCCCTTACCGTCCGGATTCCCACGTGGTAATTCTCGCTGAGCTGACTCATAGAAGGCATCGGATCGCCATATTTTAAGTATCCTGTCATAATCTGTTCTCTGAGATTTCTATATAAATATTCAAACAGAGTCCTCTTCTCTTCCATAACCTTTCCCTCTCAAACGATGTCCCTCTTAGCCTCTTTTCTTCTTCCCGGCTTCCTGCATCATGATAAAACCGACTTCATTATACCACATTTTCTCACGCGTACTATGTGCTGATGTACACAAAAATCATATTGATTTCTCAAACAGGGTAACTTAAAATAAAATAAATGATAAGGATTATCATGATGTATTAAAACGGAGACAATATAGATGAAAATACGAAACCGGAAAAAAACTGATTTTTACAATCCCTTTTTTAGAAAAGGTCTGCAAATCAGCCTCCTCTCTGCAGGGATTCTCCTGGTTTTTATAATCTTAATCAGGAACGCGGCAGATTTGCGTATGGCCCTCAATAAAAGCACGCAGAAATATCTGGATGATGTAACCGTACAGACCGCCCGTGATATCCATGATGCGCTGGTCAATAAAATGACGAGTCTGGCCTCCATATCCGATACGGCTTCCCGTCTGGATGAGATGTGTTCGGAGGATGAAGCGGCAGATTTATTACACAGAAAAGCAGAAATACTGGAGTTTGATCCGCTGATTCTTCTGCACAGAGATGGTACCATGATTTCCTCCGAAGGTGATTTTTCGCCTCCCTGGATTACTTCCACGGATCTCTTTCAACTTGACGGTGTCCTCGCCTCTTTTGAAGGTGAGGTAACCGCTGACTACATAGGGGGCAAAAGTATATTTTATTCAGCTCCCGTATCCCGGGAAGGCCAGATCAATGAAGTCCTCATCGGTGTGAGAAGCAAGGAAAATATGCAGGCCATGATTTCCTCCAAAAATTTCGATGGTAAAATGCTCAGCTGCATCACCGACAGCAACGGCCAGGTGGTAATCTCCCCCACAGACTTGAAACCATTTCTCCGGCTGGACAATATTTTCAGGGAGAATAAAGACAGGAATGTCGTAGAAGATATTCACCAAATGCAGGAAAACATGAGAAATAACCGCAGCGGCATCTTAAAATTTACGGCAGTTACAAAAGAGGAGCTGATCCTGTCCTACAATTCCCTCGGTGTCAATGACTGGTTTCTGTTGACCCTCATCCCCGCGGACTTCCTGTCCAGCGGCGCGGAGCGCTATATTATGCAGTCATTTGTCATCATTGGACTGACCGTCCTGCTCTTTTCCCTGTTCCTGTTTTCCGTGTACCGCTTCTATCATATACACAGGAAACAGCTGGAACGCCTGGCCTTTGTGGACCCGCTTACCGGAGGGCCCAACCACGCTGCCTTTCAGCTAAAATACACGGAATTGGCTGACACAATGGTACCCAATACGTATTCAATCCTGCTGATGAATGTCAATGGCTTCAAGCTGATAAACGAACGCCTGGGTATTCAGGCCGGCAGCCAAATTCTGGCCTATATATACCGGGTCCTGAATCACCGGCTCCGGTCTGAGGATAATGAATTTGCCGCCCGGGTGGAATCGGACCACTTCTTCCTGTGTCTGAAGGAACATGATCCTGCCAGGATCCAGAAGCGCCTGGACGGGATTATCAGGGAGATAAATGACTTTCACCATACGGACCTGACTGCCTTCCGCCTGGAGTTCCGGCTGGGTGCCTGCATCGTGGATGACCCAGGTCTGGAAATCGCACGGCTTCAGGACCGCGCCAGACTGGCATGCCAGAGCCAGACAGCCGGCCACCGGGAGAAATGCGCATTTTACGACAACAGCCTGACCGAACGCATCATGCTGGAACAGGAATTAAACGATTTATTTGAAACTTCCATTGAAAATCACGATTTTAAGGTATACTTTCAGCCAAAGGTTCTGCTGGAGAGTAACCGGGCGGAAGGCGCTGAAGCTCTGGTCCGCTGGATTCATCCGGAAAAAGGGGTCATCTTTCCCTCGGATTTCATCCCCTTATTCGAGATGAATGGGAAAATATGCCGGTTAGATTTCTATGTGTTTACACAGGTCTGTCAAACACTGCATAACTGGATCGCCACCGGGAAAAATCCGGTTCCCGTCTCCGTCAATTTATCACGCCGCCATTTTCTGGACCAGAATTTTCTGAAAAAATTTGCAGATATTGCAGCAGAATATGAAATACCACCGGGTATGATCGAATTTGAGCTGACGGAATCCATCTTCTTTGACAACCGGCAGATTGACGTCGTAAAAGAAATGATTCATCAGATGCATCAGCTGGGATTTTTATGTTCTCTGGATGATTTCGGATCGGGCTTCTCTTCCCTGGGACTTCTTAAGGAATTCGATGTGGATACGATCAAGCTGGACCGTTCCTTCTTCGTCAATATGGAGGGCGAAAAGGCAAAAGATGTGATTGCATGTCTGATTGAACTGTCTAAAAAATTAAGGGTCCATACGGTGGCAGAGGGAATTGAGACCAGTGAAATGGTCGACTACCTTCGTACGATCAAATGCGATATGGTGCAGGGTTATATTTTCTCCAAACCGATTCCGGTTTCTGAATTTGAAGCGCGTTACTTATGAAGTGCGCTCTGTTCATAATCTGGTCATAATATTTTTACATCCCGGTCAAAGTATCTTCATATTTACCGGATATACTTATACCATAAGAGAAAGATGCTTATGCCTTACATCAGATAAAATTTTTTTCATAATCGCCGGTATTCTTACACAAGGATACCGGCTCCTCCCTTTTATGGGCTTTTTTATTTTACATCTGTTTTCGGACGACTCTGTATTCGTCCGCATACTGGTAATGGGCGCATCCGCCGCTGTCCCCTCTTAAAAATCGTATCATCTCATCTTCATCCAAATCCATATCACATACGTAACACTCGTAATCCTCATCATAGGTATAATACATGCAGCTTTCACAGTTCATTCCTGACATTCTTTGCGCCTTCCTTTCCCGGTTTCCTTTTTATTCCTTCCATTTTACGTTTATTGATTTGATTGACTTACCGGTATCTGTCTTCACGAATTTTTGCAGCCATTTTATCACAGTACCGTCCAGGAGCCACGCAGCCGCAAAAGACAGGACCGCAGTCAGAAGTGTTGTACACACAATACGCGGAACGTAAAAATGCCTCACCATGGTCTGGTCGACGATCGGCTCGGCGGCAGCCTTCAGGATCAGGTAGTGAGCCAGATAGGCCGAGTAGCTGTGACGGCTCAGCCAGGTAATGACCGTTCTGGCAGCCTTAAATCTTAGATTCCCCCAGCACTCAAACAGCAGGAATACTGCCGCCGACATGGCAATCATGGTAGGCGCCAAATCGTGAATCCCCGGTACAAAGCCCGGTGTAAACCTTTTTTGAAGCAGCGTCAGGACAAGTCCCAGAATTCCCGCAAAGGCGAACCATTTGAAGTCCTTCCGCTGAAACAGCCTCTTTAACGCATATCCCAGGACATAGTATATCAGCCACCCCTGAAATACCATATAAGTAAGAATCTGATCCAGCCCGATGCCCAGTCCGCCGGCGTAGTTGGTAAGTGTCTGAACGCCAAGAATGAGCAGTATAAAACAGGTCAGTTCCTGATCATTCATCGCCTTCATCATGCGGGCCAGAAACGGCGTACAGAGGTAGAGTGCGATGATCACATACATAAACCACATATGGTCTGCCATAGGTACTGTACCGCTTAGAAAGTCGCGGAGAAACTCCAGCGGATACTCCCACCAGGACAGGACTTCCAGGCTGCGGCTGACATCATACAGATAGTAAAGGACCGAAAAAAAGAGAAACGGGATCACGATAACCTTAACCCGCTTTTTATAAAACTGCATGATATCTCCGGTCGCCGAATCCAGAAGAAACATACCGCTGAGCATAAAATAAATTCCGACAAAGCTAAGCAGCAGCGGCTGCATCACTGCGGCGAACCACCACTGTTTATCATTCACGGAAACGGCTGGTATGGCGTGAACCATCATGATCGCTATTACTGCCACAGCCCTTAGAAAATCGTACTTTATCTCGCGTTCTTTCAATCTGATTCCTCCATTTCAAGATCAGGTGCTCCCGGCGCAGACAGCGTGTGCTGTATTCACAGTGATCTGCGCAGTGCAGTATCAGTATACCATAAACCGGAAAATCGTGAAAGACCTCATCAGATTGTTTCGGGTCTCCCCGGTTTGTTTCAGTCACTGTTCATGCGAAGAAGGGCCAGGCCGTCAACCGGCTCAGCCCTCCTTCCTGCGGATGCATGTTCCCGTTCAGGTTTATGCGTCTGCTTCCAGCATTTCATAAAGCCTGGTCCGCAGCCTCTCAACGCGGCGTATGGCTTCCTTCACGTTATCTGATGCCTCTCTGATCTTTGTCTGGACCATCCAGTCTATGATCAGTCCATCAAAGAAATAGTCGGCAAAATTTAAAAATTCTCCGATATCAATTTTAAAATCTCCCGGTATCTCAAGATCCATCAGTTCTCTGCGCAGGCTTCTTAGGCTTCGCCTGGATTCCTCCAGAGCCAGCCTTGCATCGTCGATCCTGGAGTGCTTGATCCAGGTGGTAAACATCCCGCCCCCAAGCATATCCCAGATTCCCCAGCTGCCTGCGCTCGACAGCGCGGTTTCGGCCTGTCTTAAATTCATGAGCACACGGTTTGCGGCGGCAATCGCCTCTTCTGCTTCCTGTTTTCTTCTCTCTTCTTCCATACTGATTCTCCTTCCTGTCTGACAACAACAAAAGTTTCCGTGCGTGGCCGGAACTTCCTGTATGAAAAAAGAAAAGACTCTTACCGTGGTAGTTCCTGCCACAATAAAAGTCTTGCACATTTCATTTTATACGGGTGTTTATGAAAACACCAAGAAGACGATTTAAAATCCATCAAAAGATGGTTCGCTACTCCCTTTTATTGGAAAATAATATATCATATTTTTACATTCCTGTCAACTAATTCAGCCGTCTTTCAGCACCATCACTTTCTCTCCGTGGACATCGGTCTCTCCGTTAAACCGGAATCCGAATTTCTCATAGAGGTGGATTGCTCCCTGGTTTTCCTCGACTACGCTTAGGTAAATTTTCTTTCTGTGGTATTCGTTTCTCAGCTTTTCAATCATCATCGGGAGCACGACATGGCCGTATCCGTGTCCCTGATAATCCCGGTCGATCAGGAACCGGTCCAGCCAGACCCGCCCAAACGGAAGATACTGCCAGAAATAGCCGTACATGGAGAAGCCTATCAGCTGATCTCCGTCGTAGATCCCTACCGGACGCCAGCATGTTTCTTCCGACGCTTCCTTTAAGCATTGTTCGGGACTTTCCACAAATCCCTTCTGTGTTTCGTGAATTTTGAGAGCCAGTACCGCCTCGCGGTTCTTATCATTTACCGGCTCAACATGGATATACATGATTCCCCTTCTTTCTTTATTTTGGCTTTGCCTTTTTTATCATAAACCATCGGGTTACCCAATAGTCAATAGATTTTACCTCTTTTTCTGCTTTCTGCATCTACCAGCTGCGGACACCCTGTATATGCAGGAAACGGGATTTCACGTACAGATAAGAGTCAAGAGGGCGCATATATGCATCAAAGCTGTGCGCCGCTACAAAGATGCGCTCTCCCGTGACCGCGACGATGACCGGGCTGTGGTAAAAGCCGCTGGCATTGCCCAGCTGTACAAGATCTCCCGGCGAAACTCCGGCCTGATCAGTTTCAACTGCATAGGGACCAACCGATTTGTTATTGACCAGGAAGTTATAGAGATACTGCACCCCCGTCCAGCTTGGCGTCCGGTCCGTACTGCTGTTATAATACCAGCCCATCACCGGTGTGTAGTTCATGATTCCGCTTCCTGCATAGATGCACTGAGACGCAAAATTCGTGCAGTCTCCTCCAAAATTTTCAAAGTCCAGATACCGTGGATTTCTGCCCATGGCCCACTTTTTTGCATATTCCACTGCTGCTTCCCGCCGATAGCCTGTTTCCTTCATATCATATTCCATTCGATTTCGTTCTTTATCCTATAATATGAAGTGGAATGCAAAAAGAAGCACAGGAGACAGAATCATCTGCCCCTGTGCTTCTCCTTCCGTTTCTGCTGTTTCAATTCAAACCTGGCCTCCTTTTCCGCCTCCTTCTGCAGGCGGGTCCGGACTTTCCGTTCTTCCTTCAGCTGCTCGCGCTGCAGGCTTAAGGCCTGCTGAGACTTTGTTCCGATACCGGAGACTGCCGTCTGCATCCTGGCCTCCCGCTGCCTGCGCTTCGGGTTGGTGTGTTCTTTTTTTACTTCAGCTTTCACGGCCGGACTGAACCGCAGCCCATCATAATTTTTCAGAAGCCATTCGTATACCTCGTAGTCCTTCGGCTCTGCACCGAAGGTAATCCTGCATACCTCCATCGTTCCGTCCGAAATGCGCTCCACGATTCCGATCCAGAACGGGTCCTCGAAAAACACTAAAAAGGTCAGCGATACTTTGTCCATAATGATATCCTCCTTACATGATTCATAACAGACAAAGAATGGACGACCTAAGGAGGAAGGTTACTGACAGCGTTTTCACAAATATTGTCCGCTGCGCCCGGACTACCTACCGGAGCTGTGTTTTTATCTTTGCTTTTTATTGTACTTTTTTATCTTACCATATTAGTCTGCATTTTTCCAGACAATGATGATAAAGTCAGTCTGGAATACCGGATATATATCATAAAAGATGCAGCCGCCGCACCGAGGTAGCACATGGTTACCCCAAGACCGGAAACCGTCACACCAATTCCTGCCATACAGGCGGCAGCCGTGCACAGGAGCAGCAGCGCATGAACCGTAGGAGCAAGCCTCATTTTTGCATTTATATCTGAATAATTCATATCCGTCACTTTTTCTTTGGCTGTACAAAACTGGACCGTTCCTATCACTTCAAAAAGGAGGGAGGCGGCCGAGAGCATTCCGAAGAATTCTACGTATCTGTCGTAATTTAAAGCCAAATTCCGGGTTGATCCCGCCAGAAACAGCATCAGACTGACCGCGCAGGCATTTCCAATTGTCCTTTTTTCCCGTTTCCGCCGGACAGCATCTTCCCCCCACTGATACCATGGGCCGATATACTCATACCGGATCCGAAAGCCCCGCCTGTTGCTGCAGGGCACCTCCACCGGTTCGTAATTTTCCTCAAAACTCTCTCTCAGACTTTTCATCCCAGCGCCTCGATTTCCTTCACTTTATTGCATGCCACAAAATGGCCCGGGGTCACTTCCTGCAGACAGCAGTTCTGCTTACAGCTCTCATCCGCATAGATGCATCTGGTGGCAAAACGGCAGCCGGGGCCCGGATTGATCGGTGATTTAATCTCACCCTTTAGCAGAATCCGTTCCTTTTTTGCATGGATATCCACCGTCGGAATCGCGGACAGCAGCGCTTTTGTGTACGGGTGTACCGGATGGCAAAAGAGCTCGCTTTTATCACATTTCTCTACGATCTGTCCAAGATACATCACGCAAATCTGATTGGATATATGCTTTACGACTGACATGTCGTGGGTAATAAATAAGTAGGTAAGTCCCATCTGATCCTGCAGATCCATCAGCAGATTCAGAATCTGAGCCTGGATTGACACATCCAGAGCGGAAACCGGTTCGTCGCATACGATGAATTTGGGATTCAGCGCGAGTGCTCTCGCAATCCCCACGCGCTGCCGCCGTCCGCCGTCCAGCTCATGAGGGTAACACATTCTCAATCGTTTTTCGATGCCGGCCGTCTTCATCAGCTCACTGGTTCTGTCCTTTAAATCTGACTCGCTCATGGTCCCCAGCAGCTTCATCGGCTCTTTAATGATATCCTGCACCGTCTGTCTGGGATCCAGAGAGGAAAAGGGGTCCTGAAAAATCATCTGTACATCTCTGCGGTAATTCTGCAGTTCCTTTTTATTCAGCTTTGTGACATCCCTTCCCTTATAAATAATTCTGCCATCCGTGCTCTCATTCAGATGAATCAGCGTCCTGCCAAGGGTGGATTTTCCACAGCCGGACTCTCCCACCAGGCCAACGGTCTCCCCTTCCTCCAGGCTGAAGGTAACGTCATCAACCGCGTGAACCATGCCGGCTGCGCTCTTAAAATGTTTCTTTAAATTCTGAATTTCCAACAATGCTGCCATTCTCTAATCCCCCGATCTTCCTGTTTTCCAGCAGCGGGAATAATGCCCGGGCGCTACTTCCCTCATCTCATTGTCAAACTGATCACATCTGTGGCATTTATGGGGACACCGCTCCGCAAAGTCACACCCCTTCCGTGCGGAAGACGGATCCGGCGGCAGTCCCTCGATCGGTGATAGTCTGTCCACATCCTTTTTTAAATCCGGCAGGGCTGCAAACAGCCCCTGCGTATAGGGATGCGTGGGATGATCGAAAATATCTTCTTTGCTCCCGCTCTCAATAATCCGTCCTGCATAGATCACGCTGACCTTGTCGCACACATCCGCCACGACTCCCAGATCATGGGTGATTAATACCATCGCCGTTCCCATCTCATCCCGCAGTGCTTTAATCAAATCCAGAACCTGAGCCTGAATCGTTACATCGAGAGCCGTCGTCGGCTCATCCGCCAGCAGAAGCTTCGGAGAACACGCCAGCGCCAGCGCTATGACAACACGCTGTTTCATTCCGCCGGAGAACTGATGCGGATACTCTCCCGCCCGGTCTGCACCGATTCCAACCAGTTCAAGCATCTCAACAGCCCTTTTATTCGCCTCAGATTTTGTACAGCCATGCTGCTGTCTGTATCCCTCCGCGATCTGGGAAAGCACAGTTTTTACCGGGTTTAAAGCCGTCATGGGATCCTGAAAGATCATGGATATCTGACTTCCGCGCAGGCTGTGAAGCTCGGTGTCGGTCATTTTCAAAATATCCCGTCCGTTATAAAAGATCTCCCCTTCTATCCGCTCCACGGAATGCTCCGGAAGAATCCGGAGAACAGATTTTGCAATGGTAGTCTTTCCGGCTCCGGTTTCTCCTACCAGTCCAAGCGTCTCCCCCTCCTTTAAATCAAAGGATACATCATTAACGGCGTAAATCACGGAGTTTCCCGAATGGTATTCCACGGTCAGATTACGTATGGAAAAGAATGCCGTTTCTTTTTTATGTTCACTCATCCTGTCCACCTCATCAATCTTTAAAATTCGGATCCAGCGCATCCCGGAACGCGTCGCCCAGCAGATTAAAGCTCAGCACGGTGATCACGATAAAAATCCCGGGAATAATTACCATATGCGGGTAATCACGGATATAACTTCTTGATGCCGCCAGCATTGCTCCCCACTCCGGCTTCGGAGGCTGAACACCAAGGCCAAGGAAGCTTAAGGAGGAGGAGGCCAGTCCGTTCCGGCTGATACTCATGGCGATTTCCACGATAATCGGGGAAACCGCATTGGGGATAATATGGGATGCAATTACCTTCCATGTTGGACAGTTGATTGTGGCCGCCGCCTCAATATATTCCATGGTACGAATCCGTAAGATATTGGCACGCATCAGTCTGGCAAAGCCGGGAATTCCGGTGATTCCCAGAGCCAGGATACATTTATCCACGCCAGTACCGAATACCGCACAGAACGCCATCGCCAGCACCAGGGTCGGAAATGCCTGAAACACATCGAGAAAACGCATCAGACAGGAATCAATAACACCTCCGAAATATCCGGCCGCCGCTCCCATCACGATACCAATCACCGCAGACAGCACCGTAGAGATGACGCCGATGACCAGTGTATATCTTGCTCCGTACAGGACGCGCGACAACAAATCACGGCCCAGCTCATCACAGCCAAATAAATGTTCCAGAGACGGCAGCGAATATGCGTGAAGCATATCCAGTTCCGAATAGCTGTATTTGCACAGGAACGGAGACAGCAGAGACAGCACAATGATTGCCGCCAGCATCACCATACCGGCTACCGCACCTTTATTGTGGCAGATGTTGAGCCATATGTATTTTGCAGAGCCCGGTTTAATGCTCTCATCAATATGATGGCGGTGCCTCTTTTTCCTTTCGTGTCTGCGGTCCCCATCCGATTTATGATGGTCTCTCTTTAATTCTTCAGCCATTTTCTTTCACCTTCCTTCTGCCTGAGGATACGTACTGTGCCTTGATCCGCGGATCTGCAAACGCGTACAGCAAATCAGTCAGCAGCATAATCAGGGCAAATGTGAATGCTATGAACACGATTCCGCCGGTCGAAGCCGTATAGTCGCGGTTATTAATACAATTTACGAGATACTGTCCGATTCCGGGTATTGAGAAAATCACTTCAATGATCGTGGCACCGCCCAGCATGGAGCCAAACCGCATTCCGACCACAGTCAGAATCGGAATCAGCGCATTGGGAAGGGCATGGCCGTAGATAACCTTTCTCTCCGGAAGGCCCTTGGAACGGGCCGTAGTCACATAATCAGAGCGGATAACCTCCAGCATGCTTGCCCTCACCTGCCGGGTGAATCCGGCCAGGCCTCCCAGGGAATTGGCTATCGTCGGCAGAATAAAGTATTTAAATGAAGTACAGCCGGAAGACGGCAGCCAGCCCAGTTTCAGAGAAAACAGCAGCACCAGAAGAAGCGCGGTCCAGAAGCTGGGCATGCAGTCGAACAACAGCGTAATAAACAGAGAGATTTTATCGCCTATGGAATTAGCCTTTACTGCCGTGTAAATACCGAGCGGCAGGCCGATCACAACTGTCAGCACAATACTGTAAATTGCAATTTTGAAGGTATGTGGAAACCGCCTCATCAGCTCCCATTTAATCTCGGTACCGTCAATCAGAGATTTTCCAAAATCAAAATGCAGAAAAATATTTTTCAGATACTCGCCCAGGCGCACCATAAAAGGCCTGTTTAATCCCAGTGCGGCCCGTTTCATCTCAATTTCGGCAGGAGTATGAGTACCAGCGCCAAGCGCAAGCTGAGCAGGGTCACCGGGAACAAAATTCATCAGCGTAAACATGATGATTCCTACTGCTATCAAAGTTGGTATCATGATCAGCAGCCGTTTTAACACATACTTTGACATGGATCAGCCTCCGTTCCATTCTTTATTTTGCAACCGGAACGTATTGCTCCGTAAAGGTCATCGCATTCAGTACCGGATTCAGCTTTTCGAGACAGATATCGGTCAGGCCTTCTGTCGTTACGATGCTTCTCGTCTCTGTATACAGGCCCACCATATAGCAGTTCTCAATCACGTAATCATGGAACGCATTCATATTCTCTTCGCTCCGTTCTGCATTGGCCGCCTTCAAAAGTTCCTGAAGCTTATCGTCCTTTGTGAAGCCCTGGGTTCCGTACTCATAGTTATCTTCGCTGAACAGGATATTCCAGAATGACGTTGTAAAATCAGACACGGACTGAGACAGCTCAGACATGTCCCACATCGTCGGATCGCTGTCATACGTCTGCCTTAAAGCGCGGTCGTAAGCGTCAATCACCAGCTTAATTCCAGCCTGTTCGAGCATTGCCTGCAGTGCCTGATAAGGTCCCTGCGGCGCCTGTGAGGATACCATTAAATGAATCTCAAGCTGGCCCGGCTCATAGCCTGCCGCTTTTAAGTATTCTGCCGATTTTTCCAGGTTCATTCCAAAGTAATCCTGATTATCCCACTCCTGCACGTAATCCGGTCCCAGATTCGGAGCAACATCATGGCTTATGGTTCCCGCACTGCTTCCGCTGCCCTGAAGCACCATCGCGGCGTCAAACGCGTAGGCGATCGCCTTGCGGACATTCACATCCGCACAGGGAGAATTCTCACTCGTATTGAAAATCAGATACTGGGACATGGCGTTGTTATACTTCGTCACGTTGAATGCGTCATTTCCTTCGAAACGTCCGACATCGGAAGCGGAAACCTCAGCCATGTCAACTTCTTTGTTTTCCAGCGCGATGCTTCTCGAGGAGGCCTCGGCGATACAGCGGAGAATAATCTTATTAACATTCTGCAGCTCCGCATCCGCTCTGTCCTCTTTCTTCCAGTAGTCGCCGCGAGCCTCCATTGTCACGGAGGAGCCAGTCTGCATGTCGGTTACGGTGTAAGCGCCTGTAGTCGCAGGAGATAAGTTGATATCATTCTCGGAGGCCCCTTCATACCAGGTCCGGCTTGCTATGGAACAGGAGGTAAGAACCTTCTCGATCGCGCCGTCCATGGTATTTTTCAGTTTTATCTGAAGCGTATAGTCGCCGGTCGCTTCTGATCCAGCGTAATAAGTGCCGATATCCGTCACGTAGCCAAGTTCTGCCAGTTTATTATAGCTGTACACCACGTCTTCTGCCTTGATGGGATTGCCCTGGCTGTCTGTGATATTATCCCAGATCTCAATGTCATAAGTCGCATCATCCGTTTTTGTCACAGATTTTGCCGCCACAAGCTGGACTCCGTCATCCAGCATGGCTCCGATAAAAGGTCTGTACGCCAGATGCGCCCACAGAATGTTTTCCGTCCAGTCACGCACGGCGCTGGCTCCGCCCCACGGTCCAATCGTAAACGAATCATCGTCAACCGCCACGGTTACAGACTCTGCCGCCTCTTCCATGACGGTTGTTTCTGTTTTTTCATTGCCGCTCTGTATGTTTTCTTCTGCAGCTTTCTCCGTAGCTTCCGCCGATTGTGCAGCCGGCGCCGTTGTCTGACTGGTACCGGAAGAACCACCGCATCCTGCAAGCAGTGCCGCGGTCATCATAGATGCCGTAAATAGCGCTAAAACTCTTTTCGTTTTCATGTAACTCCCTCCAAATTTTTTTTATTTTTGATGGCTTTATTATATAAAATGACGAACACTCAATCAATTCGACTTCTTTCTGCTTTTTTTCCAATTTGGAAAATGCAAGATTACTTTGACTGAGTGAACAGCCACTCCTTAACACCCGGAAGATCGTATCCCAGACGCCACGTCATCCGATGGCTTCCGTTCAGCGGATTGCCCTCCAGATCCATGCTTCCGGTCCCTGATTGAATCTTACAGTAATAAATATCTGCATTTTCAGAAAGCAGCTTATCCATCTCCGCTTCAAGAACCTGCGGCTCTGCGATCCCTTCGATCTCCCCTCTTGCCACGGCTGCCCCCTCACGCTCCCAGAGGCTGACCGTCTCATCCATCAAAAGTCCCGTCTCCAGGCTGTCATCCTCTGAATTCAGGATCAGAATATGGCTGTCCTTCAGTCCCTTCAGGCTCTCCGGCTCCCATTTTCCGGCCACACAGTACGCTCCGGCAAAGAGATCCGGCTCTTTGGACATCATGATCAGAGAACACATGCAGCCCATGGACTGACCCGTCGTATAAATTCTGTCCTTATCAACCGGATACTGATCCGCCAGTGAGCGAACGAGATTCATGGTTCCTTCCACATAGTTGTCGTAATATTCCCAGTAATCGTTGATAAATTTATCGTCATAAATCATCGTCACCACAAAGCACGGATGCTCCGCCTGCCATTCCTCTTCCGCCCATACGGTGCCTCCATTCCCCTGGGCCAGAACCTTCTCCCAATCGGAGCTTACCGATCCCGCGTCAGGCATAAAGAGGAGTAACGGATACGTCTCCCCGGAATCCTCATAGCCCTCCGGTTTAAAAATATTGTAGTGAAGAACCGTCTTCCATTCCGGGTCTGTATAAAAATGGTTGTCTTCGAATCGGTCGCGGACCGGATATAGTTTAGAATCATTCCCCATGATTCCCTCATTGGCAGGAGTCGAGTATTCCTGGCTGCCGGCCGGATACACCTCTCCATCTGTGCTCTTCACATCCTTTATCTGGACGACGGTCGCGGTGTCAATCACCTCATCGTGTTCCATGCGCCCGTCCGACGCGTACTTATCGTCCAGAAGAGGGCTCTGGATCTCCAGCTCGAGTATCACATAATTTCCAGGTACACTCGCCTCCGCCGGAGCGGCCTCACTGTTGGTCCGCACCGCCGTGACCGTACGGTTCTTCACCTCATAGCTGTCTGTGGAAAGACTGTCCGCATCAATCGCTTTTTCATACTGTAAGGCCACATGCGTCACTTTCTGGCCGTCGCCAAAGCTTTTGTTAATCGTAATTACCTTCGAGATTCCGCCTGACTGCGCTTTCTCTGCCGCTTTCTCTGTCGTTTTTCCCTCTGTTTCAGTTTCCGTCGTTTCCTGTTCTGCATCAGGAACCGCCCCCTCTGTCTTCACCGTACCGCTGTTTTCCGTCCCCGAGCCATTCTGCGGCGCACCGGCCCCACATGCGGTCACCAGAACCGCAGAAGACAGCAGCAAAGCAGCCATACTGCTTTTTTTCATCATATTCTTCTCCTTTCACACCCTGTATTTGGTATCAGACCCAAATCTGATACCAAATATATACCATTAGAGAGCTTCCCGGATCAATTCGCTTCACGGCCGGGTTCTTTCCAGAATGGAAAATATCGGATATGACAGGATTTGAACTTCACCGCAAATTATGGTATACTGTCATCGTATAACTACGATAAATATTTCTTATGGGGGAGGAAATATATGGAAATAAGCGTACTGGAAGAATTCGTTTCTCTGGTCGAAACATGCAGCTTTCAGGAAACCGCTGCAATTATGAACCTGTCTCAGTCTTCACTGACCAAGCACATTCACAAACTGGAGGAGGAACTGAATTTATCTCTGTTTGACCGTTCTACCAGAAACGTCAAGCTGAATGAATACAGCCATGCCTTTTATCCGTATGCCAAACAGATCGTACAGCTTCAGCATGAGGCCATCGCTACACTTGGAGATTTGACAGACAAGGATAAGGACCATTTTTCAATCGCCTACGCGCCGGTGCTGGGACAGTACGGTCTGGTAGATACCATCGCTGATTTCTCGAGAAAGTATCCTGAACACAATCTGAATATCATTGAAAGTTATCAGCCCATGTCTCTTTTGAAGTCCAAGAAGTGTGATTTTGCCTTCGTCTCTGAAAATGACGTGCAGGATGAGAGTTTTAACAAGATGATCTATAAGACGGACCATTTAGCCGCGGTTTTTCCCTGCGGTCATCCGCTTGCCGATAAAGAGAGTGTAACCTTAGAGCAGCTGTACGGAGAAAAATTCATTCTCCACTCCAACTCTGTGGGAAGCACCCACGAAGAAACCCAGAAATTTCTGAATTTATGTGATTCAAAAAACTTTATCCCGAATGTGATTGCCCACTCGGAGTTCACCTCAACCATGGTGCGCTACGTCAGCAACGGGCGGGGTGTTGCGATCTTAAACCGGCTGCACATCCCGGCTGAGATTCCCAATATCTCCATCGTGGATATCTATCCAACGATCCGTTCCTACATCTACTTGCTCTACCAGAGAAAGGTCCGATCGGCATCCGCCGCGGATTTTCTGCATTATATGATTGAACAGATAAGCCAGTAAAAAGGAGGCCGCTGTACCGGCCTCCTTTCTGTTATTCTCCATTCCAAAACCGTCCTGGTGCTGATAACCAGGCGTCTGCAAAATCATGCAGAGTCTTCATCGTATCGCCAAACTGCCCTTCATACGCCTCACAGTCCTTCGCCGGAGTGAATCTGTGAGTCGCGCCCTCTACAAACGCGATCGTCTTGTCTTTGCTCGTAGCCATCTGGTAAATCGTCTCGGACGCTAAGTATTCCCATCCGCCTGTCATCCCCATGACAAGAAGGGGGACTCTTATCCCCACGACATTGCCCGGAGTGCAGTTATAGGTGGAATCCCATTCAATCCCCCACACGTGGTCCTCATCGTAACCGAATTCTTTTTCTGTCCTTACCGCATAGGAGGTTAAGTACGTCTTCACCGAAAGGAAACGGGCTCCCTCCCAGAATGAATCGGTATAGGAACGCGGATTTTCCGGTCGGCGCACGCTGTACACTATCTCCTTCGTCGCCGTTCCATCTCCGTGCAGCAGAAGGTGCGGCTCTCTCGTATGGGACATGAGCCGGATATCCTGCGCGTACAGTTTATTATTGAAGAAGCCCTGCGCGGCTCCCGGTATAATTAACGGCTCGTCGTCGCAGTAGTTTCCCTGGCCGTTCTGCAGCAGAAGAAGGCGGTTTAAGGCATAATCAAGAATACAGCTGTTTCTCGCGCTCTGAGCCCGCTGAAACTGATCAATAAATTCCCTGTCGTAATGGGCTCCGTCGGGCTGGAACCCGTTCTGGGGGTTAAACAGATTCAGTTCCTCATTGATCAGCCGTCCGCTGTTCTCTGATTCCACCGCAGGATCTAAGCTGAACAGCTGCATCGCGGCATTTCCCCAGTTGGAATCCAGAAGCATGAGGCCATCGGCAGGCGGAAGTTCGCTGTTGTCCGGATAGGGAACGATCTTTTCCTGTCCCTGGAATACCTCCGCTCCGTTTTCCGCAATATTCTGATAAGCCGTCATCAGGGTTCCGCCTCCGCTGTGCCCCATAAGAACCACCTTTTCGACATCTGGCAGACTGCGCAGGTAAAGAACTGCAGCCTTGACACACTGCATCTTTTCCACCTGGCTGAAGATGATCCCTTCTTTATTCGCCGGGTTGGCACATAAAACCGTATATCCGCGCTCTGCCAGTTCTGCGCCGGTTGGAAATGTCAGATAATCCTCATCTGAATGCATGACCAGGACGCTGATGCCCTGTTTGGGGCTGCCCTCTTTTGGTTCATACAGCACTCCCGGAACCCGTTTGGCAAGATATACGAAGGTCGTTTTTATCTCTCCCATACCAATCTCCTTCTCTGGCAATGATTAATCCGCATCCATCGGAAGGTCTTTGTACGCCTCATACAGATCCGGCAAAACCTGATACAAATGCGCTCTTTCGATGGTATTATGCGTCAGCACGTTCTTAAGATACGTCTCATCCACCGGAGTCTCCTCATCACGGAGAATCCTGCCGTCCTTCGCATAATATCCTATCCATTCGCAGTTAATGCTCTCCCTTCCGCCAAGGGGGCATGGACGGCTGAACCGGAGGACGAGGTGGTGGCCGGGACCTTCAAATTCTTCCCAGCAGGCCTCTGCCCGGCAGTCTGCCGCCAGAAGCTCCTGATACCGCTCCTCTGACAGGCCATACTCTATCAAATCAATGGAGTGGGATACGGCGGGTATTCCCTTTGACGGGTCGCCTCCCGCGCCAAGGTCCAGAGTTTCCACGGACCATACGCCGTCTCTGTCATTTTCACCGTTTACAAACTTATGATCCCAGTGATCCAGTGGATTCCATATTTTGTATCTCAAATTGCCTTCCCCGGGTACCATGCTTTTCGAATACCGGTTATACCATGTCCCGTACCATCTCCTCCATTTTCCCTGCCAGGTGACCGGCGATACAGAATATTCAATATAGAAACCGGAGCCATCCGGCATCATGGTATAGCCATACACGATATCGCGGTATCCGTGAATCTGCAGAAGATCCAGCCAGTTCTCCGCCGGAATCGCATCCTTCACCTCCATGGGACCCGCGTCTAAAATCTGCTGCAGAAGCGGACTCGGGGGGCAAAGGGGATAACCGGTAATAAAGCGCGCGGCAGGCATCCTCTTTTCTGCCGGACTCAGCTCCGGCAATCGGTAATCGCTCATAACACTTCCTCCTTATCCCATGATTGCTCCGCCGTTGACATCAATGACCGCTCCTGTAATGAATGACGCTTCCTCACTCGCCAGAAAATTAACCGCGCCGGCGATGTCCTCCGGAACTCCCAGCCTGCCTAACGGTGTTCTCGCAAGGAGTTCCGCCTTAAGCTCCTCCGGCAGTATATCTTCTTCCGGAACATCCTGCTCAATATGGCCGGTCAGAACACAGTTCACCGTAATTCCTTTCGGTCCCAGTTCTTTTGCCATCTCCTGGGTCAGGCCGATCATTCCGCTGCGCGATGCTGCAAACGAAGGATTGGGATACCAGCCTCCGTTCTTCTCACAGGTGGTCATATTGATGACTCTCGGAGCCCTGCTCTTCAATAAATAAGGAAGCGCCAGCTTTGTATTGAAAAATGCGGCCTCAAGCACTTCCATGGAATGGCGCCATATGGCTTTATCCGTCTCCTCCATATTATGACGGTCGTGGCCGCCGGACCCGTTTACCACCACGTCAATGCTTCCAAAACGCTCATAGATCCACCGGAGCACATCCTCCTGGGTGGTATCTTCCTTATAAAGTTCCGGATCACAGGCAATATTCTCCGCAAGCCTGGCCTGAGGATTCTGCGCAAAGCCGATGACCTGATCCCGGTATTTCGGATCCATTTTTGCAACAGCTCCCTGGGCTTTTCCGTGGAAGGAGCTCATAAAAGCAACGTTCATACCGTATTCAAGAGCCATACGCACGATTGCCAGCCCATTGTTTCCGGCCCCTCCTGTGATTATCATTGTTCTGTTTTTTAATGTCAGCATAGTTTATTCTCCTGTTCTGTTTATTTTCCTCTCTCTGCTTCCAGCTTCACCGCGTTCCCCAGCACCGTCTTTTTATCAAGCGGATAGAGGAAGATCACGGCCAGCGCCATGGCAAAGAACCCGATCATGGGAGCCAGGCATGTGATGTCATAGATCCGGTCCGTCACCACCGCGTCAAATGCGGTATCCGGCGTATAGCCGATGAGACTCAGCAGAATCCCGGTAACACCGGAGGAACACGCCTGCCCTGCTTTTCTGGCGAAGCTGTAAATACCGTAGATCGTTCCATCCCCCCGTTCTCCCGTCCGCACCTCGGTATCATCAATGATATCCGATACCATTGCCCAGCCGATCAGGCCAAATACCGCAAGCCCCACAGTTGCCACCGCATAAAAGAAAATCCAGACATATACATTTTCAGTATGTACAAAGTAAGCAACTGCAAGAATTCCAGATGCCAGGAAGCAGCCTGCGGCAGTTATCTCCTTCTTTCCGAATCTGACTGCCAGCTTCACAATAAACGCAGCCATTATCAGCGTAATAACAGTACCCACGACGCCGCTCTGAGACTGCGCGACTGTATTTGCAAAATAGTTTGGATAGATATATGAGGCCATACCCTGAAGCCCTGTATTGGCAACCTCCCGTATCAGGACCACGAGCACGATTCCAGGCAGACACCGGTTATGTGCCAGACTGCGGAGCAGTTTTCCCGCGTCGAATTTCTCCGTTGTCTGCCCCAGCTTCACCCGCTCTGTCGTCAGACTGTAGCACAGAATATAACAGATCAGTGCGCCAACCGAGCAGAACAGCGCCGCCGTCGTCATCTTTGCCCCGGACAGCGCCCGGTGGCCGGCTTCATCGGTATAATAGACTGCAAGGGGCAGAACCACGCTGGATACCGTCATGGCGAGAGTTCCTCCCACCGAACGGAAATTGGACAGCTGCGTGCGCTCCACGGGATCACTGGTGATGGCGGAAGCCAGAGAGCCGTAAGGAATTACAATCCCGGTGTAACAGATGCTGCACCACAGCAGATAGGTAACAAACATCCAGACCACCTTAAACGCCATCCCCATATTCTGAAACCAGCTCGCATACATCAGAAGGCTGGAGAAAGCCACCGGACCGCTCATTCTCCTGATCCATGGCCGGAACTTGCCGTCCCGCCTCACCGGAGAACGGTCCACCAACTGTCCCATCGTGATATCGGTTACCGCGTCTAAAAGCCGCGCGATCATCATCATAATTCCCACAATATAACCGGACACCCCCATGACGTCCGTATAAAATTTCAACAGGAATGCGGATGACAGCACAAACGTAAAGTCATTTCCAAAATCCCCAAACAGATAGCCTATCTTATCTCTCATTCCGAATCCAGTCTGCTGTGCCCCCTGCTTCCCCATAATCTTTTGTTCCCCTTATATTTTAATCGGCATCTGCAGGCTGGTCATGATACTCCGCGTACAGATCCGGAAGAAATGTGTAGAGATGTTCCCACTCCACCAGGGTGTGGATCACTACTTTTTTTAAATATTCTTCGCTGCATTTCGTACTGGGATCTCTGACCAGCTTTCCGTTCACCGGTCTCCATCCGATCCATTCCCGGCTTCTAGTCTCGATGCCGCCCAAAGGACACGGACGCGAATAGCTTAAACACAGATGCGTTCCCGGCTCGTCAAAGGTCTCATAAGAACCTTTTCCCGTCAGCTGGCAGCCCGCGTCCTTTAATTCCTTCATCTTCTCATCTGTCAGACCAAAATCCTCCAAATCAAACTGGTGGCGTATGGTATCGTACATGCGGTCACCCCCGCCCAGATCCAGACTCTCCGTGGTATGGATTCCATCGGAGCCATCCTGCCAGTTTACATAGTAATGGTCAAAATGATCCGCATAATTCCAGATCTTATATCTTAAATTTCCATGGCCGGGCACCATACTCTTTGATTTTAGATTTCTCCAGTTCCGGTACCACCGCTCCATCTCTCCACTGATATGCGGCGGCCGCACCCGGTAAGTGGCCACGTATCCGGAGCCATCGGGAAACATACAGTATCCCAGTTCAATCTTATCATACCCGTACGGCTTCAAAAGGTCCATGAAATTCTCCGGCAAAATAGCGTCTTCCGGATTCATCGGATTTAACTGATTGATAATCTGCATCTCCACCGGCGTCGGAGCATGCAGCGGATAATTATAAAAGTATTTCGCCAGCGGCATCTTTTCTTCCTCCGGGAATAATTTCTGGCGGATGTTAATCACACTTTCGTCTTCTGTCTCAAAAACCTCTTTGTCAACCTCAATAAACATATTGTGCCTCCTTCTTATCTGCTGATTTTATTATAAAGTAGATCATTGCTTCCAATCAATTCCGTTTTCTCTCCCGATTCTTTCCAAACAAGAAATTTCAGGGCTGTTTTTCTTCCTGTTCCCGAATAAGCTTAAGCGCTTTGAGTCCAAGAGGAACAATGACAATCACACTCAGCAAATCGGCAATCGCCTGCGTGGCTGCGACACCGTTGATTCCCAGGAAAACAGGAGCAATAAACAGTACCGGGAAGAAGCAGTAGCCCTGTCTCGCCAGATTCATAATCAGAGCATATTTGGCATGCCCAATACCGGCATAGAACATATTGACGAGTGAGCCGAGAGAATGAAATACCAGCACACAGCACTGAAGCCGTATACAGAGCATTCCCAATCGCAGCACCTCGGAATCCGCCTGGCTGTTGAACACATGAACGATGGGATTCGCAAACACGAAGATTACCGCACCGATTCCAACCGCTCCAAGCACAGCGACGGCACAGCTGAATACGTAGCTTTCCCGGACACGTTTCCACGCTTTCGCTCCCCAGTTAAATCCTACAACCGGCTGATATCCCTGTCCGAATCCCAGTATAATGGCAAACGGGAAATCCATGACCCGGTTTGCAACAGACAGTGCCGCCAGAGCCGCAGTGGAATAGCTTCCCGCTACCCGGTTGATTGAAACTGCTGCCACGACGCTGAGTGCGGAGCGGAAGAACGAGCTGGAGCCGATGGCGAGCACCTCTTTTACGTCATCCATCAGGAATTTGATTCGTTTGACAGAAATACTCACAACACTGGTCTTTCTGATATACGGATACAGGAGAATACAAAAGCTGATGAATTTGGAAAGGGCCGTGGCCATGGAAGCTCCCGCGACGCCAAGTCCAAAATGATAGATGAACAGCGGATCCAGAAAACAGTTTAAAATTCCGCCGAATCCGATGCCGATCATGGAAAATGTGGCGCTCCCCTCACTTCTTAAGCACATATTCAGGATGAAACTGCCTATCATAAACGGCGCTGCATACAACACGTAATTTGCGTACTGGATTGAATACTGGGCGCATTCCTTTGTGGCTCCCAGCCAGAATACCAGGTCTCCGATCACCATTTTTCCAATAAACATGAAGATAATTCCGAGGCCGAGGCCGCTGAAAAATGACGTGGAAAGTACCTTATCAGCATGCTCATCGTCCTTTGCTCCGAGGAGTCTCGCTATGTAACTGCAGGCTCCGGCCCCGATTAATGAGCCAATTAAAGTAATCATCCTCTCTAAGGAGCTGTTCACCCCCACTGCCGCTGTGGCATTCGTCCCCAGCGTACTTACAAAATACGTATCCACCAGATTGTAGATCGTGGTAATCAGCTGCGCCATGATGGTGGGCACAGCCATTCGTGGAATCAGCGTGCGGATATTTTCCGTCAGCATCATCTGTTTCTTTTGCGTTTTCGCATCTGCTGCCATTGCAAATCACCTGTCTTTCTCTTTATTTGATTTCTATTTTTTTATAACATCCAGTGACGGTTCAATCAATTCAGATTGACGGGACGTTTTTTCCAAAAGAGAAAAAGTGGACCATAAGTATCTGTGACAAAATACAGCGCTGAAACGGGAACAGGGGCAGCAAAAGAGCTGGTGTTTTGACTTTCGTCTCACACCAGCTCTAAATGGTTTAAGTACTGTTCTTCTTATCCTAACGTCATAAACGCATACCTCACCACAAATACAACAGAAATCATAAAGGTTAATGCCCGTACTTCCCGTCTTTTCCCTGTCATAATATTCATCAGGCAATAGGTAATCAGTCCAAACGCAACACCATTGGCAATGGAATATGTAAATGGCATAAATACGATGGTACAGAATGCAGGCAGCGCATTGCTCATGTCGCTGAAGTCCACATCCCGGATGTTTCCAAGCATTAAAATACCGACAAAAATCAGCGCAGGCGCGGTTGCCGCTGCCGGAACAATGCTGACAATCGGTGCAAAGAGGATGGCTCCCAGAAACATGACCGCGGTTACAAGGCTTGTAAGTCCCGTTCTGCCGCCTTCTGCAATACCTGCGCTGGATTCCACCACGGTGGTAACCGTCGATGTCCCTACCATCGCACCGGCCAGTGTTGAAACCGCATCTGACATCAATGCCTGTTTCATCCGGATTACCTCGCCGTTTTTATCAATCATCCCGGACTGCCTGGCGGCTCCGAGAAGCGTTCCAATCGAATCAAACATATTGACCAGAGAAAAGCTGATAACCAGCATGGTTACCGTAAACAGCGTTTCCACAAAATTTGTTCCGGCAAACAGACCCGCAAAATCCATTTTCAGAAAGGAAACTTCTGCAAAATCCCTGAATTTCACACCGAGATTCATATCGAGATTCGACAGCTGTGTGATTCCAAGGGGAATGCCTATGAGGGTTGCCGCTACAATTCCAAGCAGAATCGATCCCTTCACTCTTCTGGCATGAAGAATTCCCATGATAATCAGGCCAATCAAAGCCACCAGAGCGCCGTTAATTAAAACCATATCTGCGCCGCTTCTCCATTTGGAGAAATCCACCAGGCTTACAAGTGTAGCCGGATTGGATATAATAATTCCGGCATTCTTCAGTCCGATGATTGTGATAAACAGGCCGATCCCAGGTGTAATGGCAGTCTTGACTGCATCCGGGATTGATCTGATAATGGCCTCTCTCAGGCCGATTGCTGTGATTACAATGAAAAATATACCGGATATAAATACGATAACGAGCGCCTGTCCATAGGTATATCCCATTCCCAGCACAACCGTGTATGCAAAGAATGCGTTTAATCCCATCCCCGGCGCCTGCGCAAAAGGAACCCTGGCATATAACGCGCAAAGTGCCGTACCGATAAACGCTCCGATACAGGTGCCGATAAATACACCATTTGCAATCTTACCTGCCATGGCAGGGTCTCCCATAATAACATATGGATCAGATAAAATCTGGGGGTTCAGAATAAGAATATAGGCTATCGTTATGAAAGTTGTGATTCCTGCAAGTATTTCCGTTTTAACGCTTGAATGACTCTGTGAAATCCCAAAAAACCTGTCTGCGACTCCTGTTTTACGTTCCAATAGTATGTCCTCCATCTTCCTTTAATAAACTGATCAGACTGTCTGCGCTGCTATCCTGTAGTCTATGCTTTCAAGGTTTTCTATTGTCACTCCTTTCCACCAACCAGCGTTTGATTACCAAAAAAAGAGTCAACTACATAAACTATGTAGTCAACTCTTTACGGTAGTTGGTAGAAACTCTGAGCCAATTCTCAGGATATACATAATGAATAGCACCAATATTAAATCACAAAAATAATTATATATGCTAAAAGTTTTTTAGTCTATTCGCCATTTTATCAATAATTCAATTATTTTTTGTGCATTATGTATATATTCTTCTTTTTTACGATCGGTATCATCATAATATTGATCAGGACTTCCTACGGTTATCTCTGCCCACATTCACTGCATGTCCGGTCGTGGAGAGAGATTATTCCGCCGCAGACCGCACATGTATACCGCTTCTGCTCTTCTTCCAGAAACCGGTCTATTCCGTTTTCCTTCATATACAGCGACTGTCCAATGAGACTTGCTCCATAGCGTTTTCGATAGCTTCTGTCCAGATCCCGGATCCTTCTGCACGGGAAATCACAGCATTCATAGCAGTAGGATATGCCTCCTTCTCCTGGTTTCAGACTTCTGAACGATTCTGCGGTAAAATTACTTTCCCTCAAATAGATTACGGCGGGAATCTAATATACGATCATGCGATCCATATATCCACATTCCGCGGCATTCTTTAATTCAGCAGCAAAATCCTTCCGGTCACAGGACAGATAGGAATAGAGGGCTCTGTCGCCTTCCGGCCCGCCTGTCAGCCGTTCCAGCTGATGGCTGATGGCCTCCTCAAGCTTTTGCCGGTCACAGTTCTTCACACAGATGCAAAACCGCTCCATATCGTCTGCTGTCACAGCATTCTCTGAAAGCTTTTTCCCCATCATCATGTGAACCACCAGATTCCGCAGGATGACAGAAGCCACGTTCAGAATCAGCTCCTCATAATCCCCGTGAAAATGTTCCAAGACCGCCTTTCCGTACGGTTCCGGCAGCCTGCCCAGAAATCTCTGTTCCAGAAGAACACAGGATAAATAAAAATAGACAGCGTCAATCCCGCTTCGTTTTCCGACTGGCCTCAGAATCGGATAATCCAACGTGAGCAGATGATCCTGGGGCCGGAATCTGGCATCATAGCGGACAAAAAATTCCGGCATCCCCCTGATGATCGTATCCTCGTAGCAACGGTTTCCAAAGGAACGGAAATTCGCAATGATCTGTTCGTAAACCTTTTTAGCCCTGGCTGTCTTCTCCAGAACCACCTCATATCCCTGCTGGTAAAGCAGCCACAACTCTGTGTCTAGAGCCGCGGCAACACTGTTTTTCCCCGTCTTAAGCGCTTCAGCTTCTGCTTCCCGAAGGCAGTAAAGCACCGCTTCCATCAGCTGTCTGGCCGTCTCATAGGTGACCGAGGTACTGGAAAAACCGGTATACTTTTCCGTCAGTTTTCCGACAACAGGCAGCAGTTCTTCCATCGTATAGTCCATGTCCGCCTCCTAACTGAGCAGGTCAAAAAGCGTCTCCAGAAAGAGATCCCGGTCCCACCGTGCTTCTTCCGAGAACTTCCCGTATTCTCCGCTGCCGCCATCCTCCACATAATCCCGGTATCCGGCGCGGACTGCTCTTGCAAAACGCTCCAGACACGTTTCTTCCAGATAGGCGACTGAACCGCAGCAGACTCCGTCAAACTGTTCTTTCATAAATGCCAAAAGTTCCTCATCCGTTAAGTTGTCCTCTGATTCATTCTTGTAGAGATAAAAGACTTCCTGCAGCTCTGCAATCACATCGGCATAATTTTCCTGCTGCAGATATGGTGAATCGCAGAATGTCTCAATGATCTCCGGCAGGATCCCCTTCCCGAATTCGACCCGCATCTGCGTCCTTAAGGAATCACGCCTGCAGGCCATCAGTTTCCCTGCGTCCTCCTCCGTAAGCATCAGTCCGAAGGCCTCTGTCTTTTCATTGCAGGCAAGCACTCTTTCCAGCTCCTGCTTCCGTTGTACCGTTTCCATCAGCTCATACCATTTCTCCTGCATCTCATTACCTCCCGTATTTGGTAAGTACTGATTCTACGCCTTTCACTCTTCCATTACAAGTCTTGAAAAAAAGTGATTTTTATGGTATGATATAGATGTGGAAAAAGTGATTATTCCACTTTTTTTCTGTATTTTTCAAAGCTCTTCTCTGATAAAATCTCATTCGTCACAAATTTCCCATCATAGAATACGGCATACGTTGTAAACGGACTCGGCGACTGCCTGGCGTCTTCCCGCGTTTCTAGCTTCACTGCTTTGATTTGTATTCCCTGGTTTCCGGCGTATTCCGTGAGAATCGGAACGTACTTGGCCGTGTGGGGACATTGGGCCGTATAGTACAGGACCCAACCCTTTTCATCAATCTCGCCGGTCTTTGCACATTCTAAAAAGCGCGGCAGGGCTGTCCCCTCTCCAAACGGAAGTGCCAGAAGTTCATAGTATGGCGCGGCGGTATCGGCTTCTACAAATCCCTTATGTTTCAAATAGGCCCCATCGGACAGAAACGGCATCTTCTTTTTGGAAGAGAGTGCGACAAGGCCCTTCTTTCCCTTCACCCTGGCTTCTGCGATGCAGTGCTCCAAAAGCTGGCTGCTGTAGCCCTGCCCTTTAAACTGCCCGGATACCCACAGGCAATCGATGTAATAGTATCCATCCGCATCGATGGGCGCCCAGGCATACTCCGCCGGAAGGTACTCAATAAATACCTTTCCCCGCACATCCAGCTTTTCAAACACAAGCCCCTCTTTCATCCGTTCCTTCAGCCATGCCTTCTTGGAGGCCACGCACGTCTCCCCCTTTTTATCCGATATGGCACAGCAGATATGTTCTTCCTCAATATTATCCAAAGTAACTCTTTTGAAATCCACACTCATAACTTCCCCTCCACTACTCCTTCAAGCCGATATAGACATGAATCTCCGCATCTCTTCCTTCTATCCCGTGATACTCTTCAAAGTCGGCCCGGAATGCCCGCTTCAAATCCAGACTCCACAGTTCTGTCCAGAACTGAACCAGGGCCTGCTGTACGTCGCCCTTTACCACGAACTTCGCATATCGTCCCGCCGGGATCGTACAGAGACTTAAGTGTTCCGGGATTCCGGCAGTATCTGTCACCTCACAGGCCGCAGTCATGTCATAATCGCCGTTCTCATCACTCTCGTAATTGGAATAAATCCCCAGGACCCAGCCTCTCCTGTCTGCAGGGATACTGTCATAAATCCCCCCGGCATAAAAGCGTTCCCATAGCCCGCCTATCACGCTTCCCATGTCCGGAGCGTGGTTATTCGTTCTTGCAGTGATTCCTGCCGCCTTCTTCTCAGGCAGTGTCACGATTTCGTAATCCATCCGGTTGTCCTCTTTTCCACCACTCCTGTGGTCTTTTCCTTAACAATCCCAGAATACCACTTTAATCACGACAACTGTATGTCATCATTACCGGTAAATGCGGCAAATATTTTCTGCCATCGCAGCAAATTCCTCCCGAAGTTCTTCCGGTTCCACCAGTTCTACACGATCTCCCATACTGAGCAGCCAGCTAAAAACGCTTCCCCGGTCGGAAAAGCAGGAATGGAATACCAGCTTTCCATCTTCCCGCTCCTGAAAGCTCTCCAGTCCGCTTTCTTCAATCAGCCGCCACTTCATATCCGCTTCACAGACTGCTGTGACAGAAATCCGCGGCGGGAATGCCTTGTCAGGCGACATATCATACGCCGGAACCTTCCGCTCCGCAAAATGTTCAGCCAGCGCTTTCAGTTCCAGCATACGGTTTAATTTGAACAGCCGGTAATCCTCACGTTCCGTACAGTATCCCCACACATACCAGGAGGACCACTGGAAGACCAGCAGATACGGCTCCAGCTTCCTTCGGCTCTCCCCGGAAGGCCCGAAATACGCAAAGCTGATGTATTCCCTGGCGTCGATCGCCGCCTGAATCAGTTCAATCTTCGGTGCAAGGCATGATTTATACCACGAGGATAAATCAATCAGAATATGGCTGTTCGAGGTCAGAATGGACGAATTTCCCATAGCCAGCTTGTCCATAAGCTGCTGGTACTTGTTCGTGCCGGAAACGCTGTCCAGGCTTCGGAGGCCGGTCAGAATAGACTGCATCTCCGACGAAGTCAGTACGGTCCTGTCGATCCGGTACCCTTCCATAATGGAAATCCCCCCATTGGGGCCCTGCGTCGTTACAAGAGGAATGCCCGCTTTGCAGATGTCTTCGATATCCCGGTTGATGGTTCTCCGGGATACCTCAAACTTCTCGGCCAGATAGGGTGCAGTCACCTTTTCCTGCTGCAAAAGGATAGACAGGATTCCGATTAATCGGTCGATTTTCATAAACACCTCCTGTTATTCATGACAGTTCTTTCCACAAGTGCTCACTCACCCAGTGCCGCCTTTAAGTCCTGAAAATACTGTTCCTGCTGTTTTTTCAAAAAGCCTGGGACAAAGGGTTTCATAAACCACTTCTTCACGTCCACCCGCTCTGTAAAATCCGCCTCGCAGCCCTTTTCCGTCTGGCGGAACACGCCCGCCCAGGTGCCTGTCATATTACCATTCTCCATGGTAAACTCATACCGGTGCGGCGGCTCAAACCGGGTAATCACAAAGGTGGTCGGATATCCCTCCTTCGTGTACTCCACAAACTTCCTTCCAGGCTCCAGTATATCAATTTTCTGCAGATCACTGCGCCAGCTGTAATCGTTTAAATCCGTCACTACGTCCCATATCTGCTCGATCCTGCTCTTCAGGATTACCTTTTTATTCGATTCTGTCATACCGTTCTCCTTCGCTCTTCCTGGCTGCTGTTTTTCTTCATTATAGCGGACATACAGGACATCTGTATGTCATGATTAAGAAAAAAATACTGCCGTCGATTCAGCCCGTTCCTGTCGTTCCATCACTTCCTCCATCATTGAAAATGAAATCAGACGTCACTGCCTACTATTATACATGACGGCGGCAATTCTGTTAATCTCATTTTCCGGCGGAGGTCTGGACTTATCCATGAACAGATCGTTTTATGAAGTACTTGATCGATCCGGGTAACCACAGTATTTACAATTCTTCACAAAAGGAGTAAGCTTGGATTGCCAGGAGGTGGTTTACATGAACGAAAAAGCAAAAAAATACGTAACGATGTTTCGCCAGGTCAAGATAGCGTCCGCTGCGACTGTGGACGCCGGGGGCCATCCGCAGAGCCGAATCATCAACATCATGATTGCCAATGACGACGGTATGTACATTGTAACCTCGAAAGGAAAGCCTTTTTATAAACAGCTGACAGCTACCGGTGAGATCGCGCTGAGCGCCATGTGTCCGGATTGCCAGTCGCTCAAATTTACCGGACGTCTGCGCCTTGCAGATAAAAAATGGGTGGATGAGGTATTTCTCCAGAACCCGGGCATGAATGAGGTTTATCCAGGAAACAGCCGCTATATACTCGACGCATTTCTGATTTATGAAGGCAGCGGGGAATGGTTTGACCTGCTTAACTACCCCATCAGCCGGGAAAGTTTTTCCTATGGCGGGGCAAAGGAGGAAGTGAGCGGCTTTTTTATCACCGATGACTGTATCGGCTGCGGACAGTGTACGGAGGCATGTCCGCAAAAATGCATTGCGCCGGGAGTTCCCTGTCGTATTGACGGAAGTCATTGTCTGCGGTGTGGATTGTGTCAGGAGGTATGTCCTGTGGGGGCAGTTGCTGAAAGAAAGCGATGATTTGATCAAATAATAACAGGAGAGAATATAGAGGCCGGCCACCTCTATATTCTCTCTTTGTTTTCTCATCCCCTATGTCGTCGTTATCACTCTGTCCCAGTCCGCGATTCCATCGGCCTGCACCAGCCAGTTCAGCGCATAATGCCACTCGTAGATAATATCACCGCTCAGCATCGGGAGTTCCCTGTGATGGATCCTCGCATCGACACAGGCCCAGTCATACCGCAGTACAAGATCCTGCATGTCGAGAATCTCATCCCGGCTGCGAAGAACCGATGCTTCCATCAGACTGTCAAAGGTATGGTTCCACATGATTGCACCGAGCTCAGAGGCATCGCAGATTTCTGTCGGTTCCTTCAGTTCAATCATGGACAGTGCCCACAAAAGTACCGAACAACACTCGTACCGCCAGCCAAACCGGTTATGAAGCGCCGGATCCTTATCCGGATTTTCAAGATAGTCCCGTTCTTCCGTTGACAGCCATTCCGAAATCTGATAGTTCTTCTCCAGCTGAGCGATCTCTTCCGCTGCTGTTTCTGCGCAGTTTTCAAACTGTCCGCTGGTATATATTTCAGATTGGACACAAGCGGCAAAAGTACAGGCAAGGCGATGAACGACCACTTCCTTGTCCGGAATTATACATTCTGCTTCAAACACCGACGCCTTCAAATGCTCAAGATAGGGAATCCCCTTCTCCTTTAAAATGGCAATGGAACGCATTTTCCGTTCTCTGTCGGCCTCCTTTTCTTTCTCCTCCCGATCCAGAATCGTGGTGCTTGCCTGGGGATAAAACTCCTCAAAATCACTCTTTCCGTCAATCGACAGCAGCAGACGGCCATCCCCTTTGACTGGACTTCTGTTTCCTCTGCATCGGTGACCAGATGAAACTGAACTCCGGTGCCATCCTTAAATTGAATGTGAAATTCATCTTCATCCGTATAAAGAATCTTGTCCATCACTTCAGAAAACAGGCGGCAGGCAAGATCCGGCACCGTTTTCACGTCTTTTCTGCAGGCATACAGGGTCAGAACTGCTTCCTGCATCTTTGGCTCTTCCTTTTTCGGCTGAGCTTTCTTTCCAAACAGTTTCATGGTGTTATCCTTTCTGACTACTAATTCCAATATACTGCGGCTCCCATATCCCCGTGTCCTGTAACAGTCACGGTGTTTCGGCAGCCGCCTGCTTCTGGTCTTCATCCCTTGATCCGATTTGCAAAGAGTAAACGTACAGGCCGGAAGGGAAATCGTCAAAATGAAGAATGTCCGTTCTGTGAAATCCGCATTTCTCCATCACTTTTCTCGACCCGTGATTTTCTTCCACCACATAAGCGTTCAGACTCCTGATTCCCTGTTCCTGCGCAAATGTCTTCAATAATTCCACTGCGGCAGTATTGTACCCTTGATTCCAGAATCTCTGAAAACTGAACAGCGAAACCGAATACTCCAGGCAGTTCTCCTCATCGTGTTTCATGGCGGCTACTCCTACCGGTTCCCCACTGTCCGTCAGCCGTATCAAAAAGCCGTAGTTTCCCTTTTCCGTATAATTCCGGATGAGTTCTTCCGCCTCCTCCGGCACCTTGTGAGTCCCAAAACGCATATATTTTACGATTTCCGGATCAGAAGTCAGGGAAAAAACGGTATCCCTGTCTTCTGCTCTCAATTGATCCAGCCAGATTTTATTTTTCAAAGTCTGTCAAACCTCCTGTTTTCCTTTTCTATCGCTATTTTACCATAAAAAAGGAGAATTGGAATCCTATTCACCTTTTATTCTTTCTGATCCGGAGCTGTTGCCCTTTGCGGTTCCCCTTCGGGCTTAGGCTCCCCTTCGGGCTTTTGTCCTCCCGGACGCTGTCCTTCTCCCGGTTTTCTTTCCCCGCCACCGCCGTCAGCACCTCGCTTTCCCGGCATGGCATCACCTGTGCCGGACCGCGTACCGGACTGGGTAATCCTCCCTGATACAGTGATCTCCATGGATTCTTCTCCCGCAGTCATCTGATACGTCTCCCCTTCTTTCAGATCCGGGGAGCTTACGATCAGGGAAGAGTACTCCTTAGCCGGATTTCCCGTAAGTTCCACCGTTCCGTCTCCGCTTGTAAGCTTCCACTCTGTCCCGGCTGTTTTTGTACTGGTGAAATACACCACAATCACATTTTGTGCAGAGTCTTCGGAAAACGACTGAACCATCCCCGAACTTCCCGTTCCCATAAAGATACCTCCGGTGATCGTTCCGGTTCCATCGTAATCCAGCGTTCCGTTTCCATTGTCTGTCGGTCCCTCTGCGATTACAGTTCCCCCTTCCATATAGAAATCACCGTTGGAATCGATACCGTCGCCTGATGCACTGATCTTTATCTCTCCTCCTGTAATTTTGATATAAGCACCTTCTACCGCTCCAAAAGCACCGCCGGCACCATCCGTTTTTTCTCCTCTCATGCCGCCCGGCCGGCCTTCCCTTCCAAACTCCAGATTACCGGAACCGTCATTTCCGCCCGCTGCATTCAATCCGTCGTCTTCCGACGTAAGATCGATGATACCTCCGTTGATATCAACCATCAGTCCTTCGATTCCTTCATAACTCTCTATGATCGTAATGGTTCCATCGTCGATTACCACCCGGTTATCCGCGTGAATACCATCATCTCCCGTGGCAATTGTAAAAGTCCCTCCGGTAATGTTCACGTCACCATTGGAATGGATTGCGTCATCCTCCGAATCAATGTCGATGGTTCCTCCTGATATCTCCAGACGCGTCACCGCCTTAATTCCCTTGGCTCCTGCTGTGATGGAAAAGGTTCCATCGGAAATTTCTACATAGCCCTTGTCCTCCTCCTCGTCATTACTGGCCTGGATTCCGTCTTCACCTGCTTTTAAGGTGAACGTGCCGCCTTCTATTTTCACAGAATCTTTTCCCTTCACGGCATCCTGAACTGCGTCAATCACGTACGTTCCCGACTTCACAGTCAGATGATCCTTACTTCGTATTCCGCATCCGTAATTTCCGGTGACAGTCAGCATGCCGCTGCCCTCCAGAATGATATCATCCTTGCTGAATACAGCCGCATCCGGTTCATCCGCCCCTTCTTCCTCATACTGGTATTCGGTTCCGTCGGATATGACATTGTCGGTTCCCTCTTCTGTAATAATCGTGATGCTTCCGCTTTTGATCCCATAGACAGCGGACGAACTGGTATTGGATATTGTAAACCCATCGAGAATCAGGCTGACCTCATCCTCTTTGCCTGCATTCACTGCAATCTGGCCGTCGGTAAGTTCCCCGCTGAGCCGGTACGTTCCCGCTGCCGTAATTGTCACGACACGCTGGTCCACCGCGGCTCCCGTTCCTGTCACTGTGACGGAATCTCCATTTCCGATTATCACGGTTTCCGTACTGCCGGTGCTCCCATTTTCTTCTGCCACAATGGAACCGGAGGTCTGACCTTCATTTTGGCTCTGGCAGCCTGTCATAATTATAGTTCCTGCCACCGCCAGAAACAGACCGTGTCTTAAAATTCGCTTCATTCTATCTCTCCTTTTTTACAATTCCTCTCTGTTCTCCGCGATCCTGCCGCATACTATTGTCAGATTTCCATTTCTGCACCGAATGTCATCGAGCATCGTCTTCTCTTCTTCTTCCTTTTTTAATTCGATCCGGTAGCACAGCTCATAAAGACTCCCCATATTAGTCGTACGAACCTTCATAAGCTCTGCGCTCTTTGTGTATTTTTCAAATAAATCATCAAAAATCCCAGCATAATCCAGATTTTCCGGTATGGTTACCTTCAGCTCCTTCTGTGAAAATGACTGGCTGCCAAAGGGAAGTTCGGTCAAAATCAGGATTGCTGCTCCGATTATAAGAAGCAGAAGAACCGCAATCCCCAGATATCCCATACCGGTCGCCAGGCCGATTGCCATGGCCAGAAATACGCTTCCGATCTCCCTGGCGTTGCCCGGCGCAGACCGGAAACGCACCAGCCCAAATGCGCCCATCACAGCAACACCTGTACCAAGATTACCGTTTACCAGCATAATCACCGCCTGCACCACCGCAGGCAGGATCGCTAACGTCATCACAAAATTTTTTGAACTCGTATTTTTATATGTATGGAGAAATGCCAGCACAATTCCAATTCCCAGTGATGTTAATGTGCAAAGGATCAGCTGCGGCAGTGTAATTCCGGAGCTGACTGTTTCTGTCAAAATAGTGTTAAGCACAGTCACGCCCTCCTTCTCTATCTCTTCCACAGCGTCCCAGCCTCTCCGCGTTCACCAGATACTCCCTGTAGTAACGTCCATACTTTGAAAATGATACGGGATAGATACCAAGCTCCGAAAATCCGCGGCTCATCCAGACCGGCATCGCTCCCGGTATTTTCACTTCCATCAGAACCCTGCCCTCCTCAAGCAGTGAAGTCCCATAGGTTCCGGCCTGTAAATCCAATCCTTCGGTTCTGCAGCGTATGTTCCGGTCAAAGGTTACCCGCAGCTCTTGGTCCGCTTTGCAGGAACACGCCACACGGTCATAAGCCACGTACGCCGCCGGTTTCAAATGATACCGTTGTTTCATATACTGTATTTCCCGAAATATCTGATTTTCCAGCTCCGGAAGAATTCCGTCATTCAAATATCGGACAGCTGATGCAAGTTCCATTGGAACTCGCCTTTTATATACCACACCGCTGTATTTCTTCTTCATTTCCAGAAATACCATACTCTTCTCGTTAACCTGCCCATAGGCACGCAGTCGAAGCTTCTCTTTGTATTCAGGCCCATCCAGGGAAGTTCTGATCAGTTCAAAATCCTTAGTGTCAAAGTAAATATTGGAAATGGTATGTACTCCATATGCATCGGCCTCCATCCGATCCTCAAGCACCCGCTTCAGACCGAGATACTGTTCTTCTGTCAGCAGATATTTCTTTTCATAACGTTTAAAAATTTCCTGCGCCATATCGGTTCCGCCTCCTTTTCTCTGTGTAAATGTCAGAAATAAATTACAAATATACTCTAGCATGAAAAGCTGAAAGAAAGCTGAAAGGCCGGATGGGATTTGGTGATTTTTCTGTGAACTAATTGTGTGGGAGGATCAGGATGTAAAAATGGGATCCGCACAACTCCCGGTTGTTCGGATCCCATTTTCGTTTTTTCTTATTCCCGGTTCACTCCCCTGATTATCCCAGGGCCATACCTGGCCAGCGCAGTCGTAATATATGGATCTCCCAAAGCGTCCCGATGCAGATATGCAAATCTCCACAATTTCCTGTACAGATCGTAAATAACTGTCTCGTATTGCTGTTCCTCTATCACATTTTTCATACAGTCCGGATCTTTCCTCAGATCATACAGTTCATCGTAATCAAATCCATTAAAAACAAGATGGTATTCGTCAGTAAAAATACTCCGCTGGATCCCATAACACTCGTTTCCATCGCTCTGTGTGTAAGTTTCCTCGCGCCAGTTTTCCGGAATACGTCCTTCCAGAAACGGTTTTAGGGAATATCCAGAAAATCTCTGCCTTCCTGCTGTAACGTCCGCCTTCAGGATACCTGCCAGATCTAAAAATGTAGGCGCATAGTCCAAAAGCGATACTCTGTGGCCAATTACAGCACCCTCCGCCTTTATTCCGCCGTACCCCATAACAGAGCAGATGTGATACGCTTCCTTAAAGCAGGGAAGACCTTTCGTCCATAATCCATGGGCACCGGCATAATCTCCATGATCTGAAACATACAAAACCACTGTATTTTCCAGAAGATTTCTCCGCCCCAGCACATCCAGAAGTCTGCCAAACAATGCGTCCTCATAAGAGCAGAAAGCCAGGTAATGCTTCAGAGAACGTTTCTGTTCAGTCTCATCAAGCTGATCGAACCGCTCCCTCGTCCTTCTGTAGAGATTCGGTTTGTCAAGCATCCGGTCAGTCCACGACACCGGCAGTTCCATCGATTCATCCGGATAGAGATCCAGATACTCTTCCGGAACAAAGTATGGATCGTGAGGCCCCAGTGTACCGACATACATACAGAAAGGCTCATCTTCGCTTACCTTTTCCAGCCAGTCCTCTGCACAGGAGACTACGTCACCATCACCAAAAGGATTTTCTTTTACACCATACTGGGTATATGGAGGAAATCCGACTCTGGAAATCTCACCGTCACCACGTCCCCTTACCTCTGTAATATAGTCATCCTCCAAAAGCCAGTCCCAGTCTCCCATGAAGGGGGTTTTCTTCCACTGCTTATACCGTCCCTCCTGCGGCGGATAGATCCACGGACCAAACCCACGGTCTCCCGGACCTTCTTCTGCACTGACATGCCATTTTCCGCTGAAATACATCTGATATCCCGCTTCTTTTAAATCTTCTGAAAAGAGCCTGATGCCTTCATTTAAGCCATGGGAAAATGCATCTGCCAGATCAATATTATTCCATATACCGTGTTCCGAGGGATACAATCCGGAAAAGAAACTGGCGCGGCTGGGACAGCAGTGGGGAGAGGGGCAATACGCCTCCTGAAACGTCACTCCATGGCGCTTCAGCCGTTCCAGATTCGGCATATAAGCCGGACCTCCGCTCTGCTGGGTCGTTCCCAGCTGCTGGTCTGTCATAAATATTAGAAAATTACTTTTTCTCGTTTCCTGATCCACTTCTACTGCTTTCCCATCCTTTCCCGTATTCCCTTTACCGTTTCCTTGTATTGATCGATTCCCAGTTTATTCAGCTGTTCTAAATAAGTATCCCATTCTGTTTCGATCCCGCCTTCTGTCAGCCATTTCACCTGCATTTTATTGACATAATCATCGATATCCTTTGCCGTAGTGGTAAAGTATTTGCTCTCTTCCTTATTTGGCAGCAGGAAAAGGGAGGACTGCCCGGCATACGGAGCGTAATGCTCTTTGGCAATCTGCAGCTTATTGATATCTTCATCCATTACCTGCACAAGTTTCCCCCAATCCTCCGAAGCAATCTTACAGGGAACGTGTACAGGAGCATTCTTGTATCGGAACTCGCTATAAGACATCCCTTCCGGGGTAGGAATATAATCCAGCATTCCGCTGTCCGTCTTCTCCAGAGTCGTACCGATCGGCCCTAAAAACAGCTGTGCCGAAATCTCCGGTTCAAAATGGGCATCCAGCCATTTCATAACAGCCTCTTCTTTTCCCTTTGCCGACGCAGTCAGAACAAACTGGGTTCCATTGACATTCCCGTTGCTGTTGGCGCTGTTCTGCCAGATTCTCTTTCCTGTCGGACCTTCTAACGGCTCCACAATTACATAATCTTCTTTGTATTTTTCAGGAACGACAAATGTGGAATCGTACGCCATAAAAGAACCTACAATTTCGGGATCATTATTTCCCTTGGCATTCATCACTGACGTATCCGGTGTAGTAAATCCTTCGGAATCCCATAATCCCTCTTCCACAAACTTATGGTAATACTGGATTGCTTCCTTGTACTCTTCCTGTTCCGCTGTATAGATAATCTCGCCATTCTCATCTTCAATGAAATGGGAACCCACGGTTAAGACCGGGTCCACATATCCAAAGGAACCGAACAGCTGATGATAGCTGTACGCAGTATCCGGTACGGAAGAATTGTAATGGAAGACAAATGGAATCTCATCTCCCTTATCTCCATTGCCATTCATATCATTTTCTTTGAATGCCTTTAACGCTTCATAATACTCATCGACAGTCTTCGGAACCGGAAGTCCCAGCTGATCCAGCCACTTCTTATTGATGTAGAGCAGACCGGAGGTATACATGACTTCTCTCTCCACTGCACGCCCAATGCTGTAGATTTTCCCATCGTCCGGGTTAATACAGATATTCTTATATTCCGGCATTTCCTCAAATACTTTTTTGAGATTCGGACAGTACTCCTCAATATAATCCGTCAAATCCAGAAACATTCCCTGAGGAGCATATTTTGTCACATCATTGACATTGACGGCATTCATATAAAAGACATCCGGAAGATCTCCACTGGATAAGATCAGATTCTTTTTGTCTTCCCATGTCGCCGCCGAATAAACCTGCCATTCCACTTCTACGCCGGTCTTTTCCTCCAGAATCTTATAGATCTCCATGTCATTCGGATCTCCATGCCACTCATTTTTAATAAATGTTACCTTGATTTTCTCTTTTCCTTTTTCCTCTGCAACGGCCTGACTGCTGTCCTGGCCCTTGGGCTGTGCTGTCCCTCCGCATGCCACACATCCCGCTGCTACTGCAGCGGCTGTACACAGTACTGCTAAACTCCTTTTTTTCATTCTGCTTCTCCTTTCATTTATCGCCCTTTTCCGGGCACACTCATCCCTTTACAGCCCCCAGCATTACACCTTTCACAAAATGCTTCTGAACAAAGGGATAAAATACCAGCATTGGAATACTGGATACAACTACGCAGCCATATTTCAGTAAGTCTACCAGCTGCTGCATATCTGCCACAGTAGACGCATCCGCCGAAGCCAGTGAATTCTGGCTGTCGATCAGGATGGTCCGGAGCACCAGCTGCAGTGGAAAACGGCTTTCTGAACTCAAATAGATCATAGGTTCAAAATAGGAATTCCACTGTTTTGCCGCATAAAAAAGCACCATAACCGCAATCAGCGATTTTGACAGAGGCAGCGCCACACGGAAAAAGAATCCCACGTATCCGCATCCGTCTAAAAACGCTGCTTCCTTCAGTTCTTCCGGAATACTTCCCATAAAGTAAGATCTGGCAATAATCATGTTGTAAGTACTGATCAGCGTCGGAAGTACGATCGACCATATGCTGTCCAGCATTCCCATCTGCTTTACTACAAAATACAGCGGAATGATGCCTCCGTAGAAATACATGGTAAAGACCATTATTTTCATGAACACGCCGCCTAATGGAAACTCCTTCCTGGAAAGCGCATAGGCGAGCGGAACGGTAAACACAACATTTAACAGGGTTCCGACAAACGTATAGAGGAGGCCGTTGCCAAACCCGGTCCATATCGATTGATCCGCAAATATCTTTCTGTAACCATCCAGCGTAACATCTGCCGGCAGAAACAAAACCCGCCCCTGATAAACAGCCCGCGGACTGCTGATGGAGGCAATCAGACTGAAATACAAGGGGTATAATGCAATGATCAAAATAACTGCCAGCAGCACTGTCGTTACAAGTTCGAATACTCTGTCCTTTTTTCCCGCTTTCATTCACATATCCCCCATTCTACCATAAAGATGTATCGCTGAACCGTTTACTGAACCTGTTAACGGAAATCAGAATCACAAAATTCACTACCGACTGCATCATCTCAACCGCAGACGCGTAGCTGAAGTCACCATCCACCAGTCCACGCTTGTAGGTATACGTCGATATGACCTCCGATACTCCCAGGTTCATGGAATTCTGCATCAAATATGATTTTTCAAAACCGATTGTTAATAGCTGTCCCGCTGTCAGAATCAGCATGGTAATAATCGTCGGCATGATCCCCGGCAGATCGATATGCCAGATTCGCTGTAATCTTCCGGCACCATCGACAATTGCCGATTCGTGTAAATCAGGGGATACCGATGCCAGTGCCGCGATGTAGACAATCGCAGACCACCCGCACGTCTGCCAGATTCCCGATAAGACGTAGATCATGACATACATTCCGGGTTTCCCCATGAAATGGATGGGATCTCCCCCAAAGAAACGAATCACCGCATTCACCACACCGCTGTATGGAGAGAGCATGGTATACATCATACCGACCAGAACAACAACAGAGATAAAGTATGGCGCGTATGTAGCGGTCTGAACCAGTTTTTTAAATCCTTTATTCCTGACCTGATTCAGCAAAACAGCCAGTATAATTGGAAACGGAAATCCAAGTATTAAGTTTGTTACATTGATCAGCAGTGTATTTTTAAGTATCAGGAAGAAATCCGGAGACCGGAAAAATCTCTCAAAGTTTTGCATTCCCACCCATGGGCTTTTCGTAAATCCCAAAAACGGAGAGTAATCCCGGAACGCAATCTGTGACCCGTAAATGGGCCAGTATTTAAATAAAACGTAATACACCAGTCCGGGGACCACAAACAGATACAGTGTTTTCGTTGCCCGGAAATTTTTCATGAATCTTCGCTTTTTCTCAGCCCTGTTTATCTTGTTGCTTATCCTGTTTTTCACAATTCTTTTTCCTTTCTGCTCTGTGAACCTGCCCTGTGAACTTGTTCATGTGCTAATTATACTTACTCCAGCCATGCAGAAAACTTTGTATTTTTTACCAGTTACTACAAATTTTTAATCTTTCATTGTCAGACATTTTTTCGGATGGTATCATTTGTATATATTCAATTTCGAATATTTTTGATCAGGAGGCACCGCAATTGGAAAAATACCCAAAACTGGTTCATTACTTTAAATCGCATTTTAATGCCCGGCTCGTTCTGCTCTTACTAATTAATGGGATTGTTCCTGTTCTGCTCATCAGTCTCACAACGTATCCATTCTGGTTCCGTACCATGCGTTCAAAGGAACTCACCTTTACATACAGCAGGATCTCAACCATCAATCAGGCCCTGGATTCCCTGACAACGGACATTGAACAGAATATTACACATATTTTTTCCAATGAAAATATCCGCAGTTATCTAAAGGATAATTACGATGAAGTCACGGTCGAGGGACATAAAAAGCATATGCTGATTGAGAATTTTCTTAAGTCCATTTCAAATTACGGTGAAGTTGCCTGCTCGTATACACTCATCGACCGCTATGACCGTATTTACACCAATGGTTCCAATGTCAACCGTCTGCAGAACTTCGACGGTCCTCTCTGTGAGAACATTAAACAGGCCTCTCCCGGTACTTACTGTACAGAACGGAATCTATACAGTACTGACAGTCAGAAAGCCCTTACCTACGGCCGCGTCCTGAAGGAGGAGGACGAAATACTTGCCGTTATCCTCGTGGATATCAGCCCGGAGCTCCTTCATTCGATTTTAGGCGATTATGACGGAGAAAATTATCAGGTATTCATTGCAAACCCAAATAACGAGCTGATTTATACCAATGCCATCCACTCTCTGAGCAAACCCGAGATTATGGAACATCTCCTCTCTGCCCAGGGAACAACTGTGACCCTGGAAAGAGAACCTTATGAGATGGCACATGCCAGCTCTCTCTTATCGAATTACCACACTTATGTGCTGGTTCCGCATACATATATTTATAAAGATTCCGGAAACATCAGAATTTTGTTTGTTATTATCCTGATTCTTGTTTTCCTGCAGACCCTTACATGTTCCAGAATCATCTCGAAATCACTTTCCAGAAAGATTCTTCTGATTAAAAATGAACTGCTCCGCTTTATTACAACAATGGAGAAAAGTGTCTTTCATCATAAAAACAACGACGAGCTGAAGGAAATATCAGACGGTATCGTGTATTTGGAAAATGAAATCGACAAGATGCTGGAGGAAATTCAGTCAAACGCAGAAAAACAGCGCCGGCTTGAACTGCAGACGCTGCAACAGCAGCTGAATCCACACATGATTTATAATGCACTGAATACGATTACACAGCTTGCAAGCCTTCAGGGCGTGAAAAATATTGAGGAAGTCTCTCTCGCATTCACCAGAATGTTAAAGCTCGTATCCAAGAACACAGAAAACTTCGTTACACTGCGTCAGGAAATCGGCTTTATCAAGGACTATATTTCCATAAAAAAATATAATAATTTTCAGGATATTACACTTCAGTGTGATGTTGCCGATCCCCTGCTGGAACTGCCTGTTTTAAAGCTTCTTCTGCAGCCCTTTATTGAGAACTGCATAAAGCATGGTTTCAGCAATTTCGAAAAGGATGGTATAATCTTTCTCTATGCGTATCTGGAGGAAGAACAGCTCCATATCATCATTGAAGACAACGGCTCCGGAATCAGAAAAGATCAGATTGACCAGATCCTTTCTCTGTCCTGTCAGACAGAGGAAACTTATTCCAACATCGGTATCCGGACGTGTATCGAACGCCTCCGTCTCCAGTACGGAAGCCGCTTTACGTTTTCCATTGCCAGCGATGGACAGACCTTCACACGCATTTTATTAAGCTATCCTGTAAAGGAGGACTCACATGCTTCAGACACTTCTTGTCGATGATGACATACTTTCGTTAAATAAACTTCAGACATTTCTGGCAGACCTCGGCTTCATCCATGTCTGCGGACAGCTGCTGGACGGGACCAGTGCCATCGAATTCTTAAAGCTTCATGGTAATTCTGTAGACATTATAATTCTGGATATGGAAATGCCGGGAGCCAGTGGATTAGAGGTAGCCGGATATATCCGGAAACATCAGCTTCCAATTACGATACTGGTCATCAGCAATTACGATAATTTTGAGTATGTAAAACCAATTCTCCAGGCCGGAGCCTATGATTACCTCCTAAAACATGAGTTGTCCCGGTCTCTGCTTGAAACAAAATTGTCAGAAATACAGCACCATATCGATAAACAGCAGCTTCATCAGAGACACTGGAACCAGATGTGTCAGCTGTCAAAACAGCAGTATCTTCGGAATCTGGTCTTGAATTATGAAATCCCGGAGGAGAGCCGCCATTTTTTTGCTTCCGATCCTTTGCTAAATGGCAGACGGCACGTTGCAGCATGTCTGCAAATCACCAATTTCTCCAGTATCTATCAGAGTATTCCGGATGAACGCCATCAAAAGGTGGTAAATACTGTTCTCCACTTTTGCGATACTTTTTTTACTTCGCTTCAAAGGGGAATTATCACTCATATCAATTACGGAGAATTTCTGGTTTTATTGTCCTTTCCTGATCTCACCAGTGAAGCAGCCATTCTTCAGACTGCGGCTCAGGATATCAGCCTTTTAAAAAACAACCTGCGGCGTTATCTTTCCATCCATACCTTTGCAGAAACCATGCCAGTCTTCGATACGGTGGAGCATTTACGGCCATACTACCTGAAAATTCACCACCGGCTTCAGGTAAAGCCGTTTAACAGCGATTCTGACCTATCAGAAGAAAAAGAAGAAAATTCTCCCCTGCTGCTCTCCCTGCAGGAAGAAAATGAGTTGTCGGAATCCCTTCTTCATCTGAATGAAAAACGTGTGACAGAAATTGTCACCCATATTTTTGAATCTGTACAGCAGACACACGTTTCTCTTCTGGAACTTCAGCGTCTTGTACTCCGTCTGACCGAAATCATGCAGCTGGCGCTGCGGACGGCCACACCGGACCATGAGGCTATCGCGGTGCAGCCGCCGGCCATCCATAATATCCTGGATATTGACGCATTAAAAAAACAGTTTCTCCTCTATTACCATCAGGGTCTGGAACAGCTTATTTCCACCTCCGTCTTTCAATATCCGCCATTAATACAGAAAGCATTGATTTACATCCGCCAAAATTACCATCTTGATATCTCCCTGTCAGATATCAGCCGGCACTGTGGGGTGTCTGAGGTCTACTTTTCCAGAGTCTTCAAAGATGCTATGGGGCTTCCCTTTACGAAATATCTAAACACTTACAGAGTCAGAATCGCCTCGCATCTGCTCCTTCAGTCCAACGATTCCCTGAAAAAAATAGCAGAAAAATCAGGATTTCAAAGTTATAATTATTTTTTGACTGTTTTTAAAAATTATATGGGCGTTACACCGGTGCAATATCGGGAGAAAACAATGGACACTCCCGCAGACTAAAACATAAGATGCTGCCAAAGGAACGATAATCCGTTTGTCTGATTACGTCTGTTTTGCGGCATCTTATACGTCTGTACCGGAAACAGATTGAATCTCTTTACAATAGGCAAATTCGATCTCTTCATAAAAAAGATGACAGCCGTCCCCATTAGAGTTATAATACTTCTTTAAAGGAGATGACTTCATTCATGAAAACCAAAACAAAATCCATATTGGCAGCTCTCCGCTCCAAATTTATGGCGGCCCTGCCAATTATTCTTTTTTTCCTTTTTTTATTTTACTCTACAATTCTTTTATTCGGCATTTCTTATTCAATCCTCGTATCGGTGGTTACAATCCTGTTTAAGGTAAATTATCGGAAATCTTTCACAGTCAGGCAGCTGATGGTTCTGGTGGGCACACAGTTTTTGATGGCTCTTCTCAGCTTTTTTGCATCCTTAAGCCTTCCTCTCTGTATACTTCTCAATCTGATTGTTCCATTTCTGCTGGTCTTTCTTCAGACCTCGCAGTTTAATCAGCTGGGATATTTTGCAAATGCCATGTGCTTTGTCTTTCTCCAGCTGCGGCCTGTTGGCCGGGAGGGGCTGGCTCTGCAGATGGCGGCTCTGGCTTATGGCCTGGCCGTTTTGACCATTGTCCTGTTCTTCTGTTCCTTACGGAATAAAAAGAATGATCATTTTGCCCCTGCAAAAAAGGGACTTCTGCTTCTGGCGGACGCGCTTCGTGCTCAAATAGAGCCGAAGGCCCATGCCACAGAACAGGGAAAACCGTCTGACAGTCCTGCCTCCGGACAGGCGGAACCCATTTTTCCGATCCTGCAGGAGCTTTACGGAGAAGCATACAAAAGCCGGGGGCTCACCTATGTCGTGAGCCCCCGGGGGAAAATCCAATATATGTTTGCACTGCTGTTTCAGCGGGCAGTGTATTTTCTGACGAACCCATACCAGGCCTCCATGCTCTCAGATCCGAACCGGCATGACCTGTTGGAACGCCTGGCCCGGTATATGGAGACTGCCGGAACCGATGGATTTGAGCAGGAGGAACTGGTTCGAACAGGCAGCGAGCTTCTGGCCGAGGTTGAGGAGTGCGATGAAATTCCCTGTATATTCATTCAGAATTTTCTCCGCCTCTTCCTGCTGATTCTGGATAATATTTGGCAGGATGGCGGAAAACAGAGTTCTCACGGTTGGAAGCTTCCCAGCTATCGCCGCCCGCTTAAGAAACTGTTTGGCCAGATAAAGGCTGATACATTTGAGACTCGTTTCGCGCTTCGCCTCAGCGCAGTTCTGACGATTGGCTTCGCTTACAGCATGATCAGCCAGGCAAACCACGGCTACTGGCTTGTGCTGAATGCCTTCCTGCTGCTCCGTCCTATGTATGAGGAAAGTGCCACCCGGATAAAAACCCGTTTTATCGGAACACTGGCAGGCTGCCTGATCCTGCAGCTTCTTCTCCCGCTGTTTCATGGAACAGGCTGGCATTTTTTGCTGGCAACCTTTATGGCGGTGGGACTCTATATGGAGACGGCCGGAACCTGGCAGCAGGCCCTGTTCTCCACCTGCTTTGCCCTGACTCTTACCACACTGGCACTCCCACAGATGCTGGCCGCTGAACTCCGTATCCTTTATGTTGTCTCTGCGATGGTACTGGTACTTCTCGTAAACCGTTTTGTATTTCCTACACATCAGAAAGGACAGTTCCGCTATAACCTGTATCAGCTGTTTCACATACACCACGTTTACCTTCGACTGTTGGAGAGCAGCCTGGCCGCCCCTCTGGATTATGGTGTCATCTGCGATGTTCAGATCCATTACCATCTGATTCACGACCAGATTATCCAGTATCTGAAAAAAGCCGGAAGCGAGGATTCGGCCTTTATCAAAAAACTTCTCTGGATTTCCTGGCACATGATATCCGAGGCAGAACAAATGCTTTTCTTGATTAACAACAGAAAGACCCGTACGGTTAATTCCGCACAGATGGAAGATTATCTGGCCTTTACCGCCTGTATTTTAAGCGAAATCCAGGAAATGCTTCATATGAAAGCCGACAGGAACCGTACCGTAACTCCGGAGATTCTCTATAAACGGACGATGGAAGGAGAACCCCGGTTATCGATGCTGATGGAGCAGTATTCGAAACAGCTGTCTGAGATGTATCGTTGTGTCTGCGGCCATAAAAACTGATTTACCACTCTAGCTTCAAACATGCTTCTGGTTTAATCCATACAAAAAACTGAAACTGCTGAATATACGCTGTTTGAAAAGCTGAATACCATCGCGAAGGCCGGGATCTACAGGAATAAATATGTGTTTATTATAGATTGAGAAAATTGAAGGAATGCCGCGCGTAAGCAGAGCATTCCTTCAATCGTCAAATGATATTTCATGCTGCCACTACAAAAGCAACTGTATAATCTCCTTCTGTAGTAATTGAGACCAGCAATTGTTGTACCTTCGCTTTCTCCATAATCTCTTTCATTTCCTCTGACAAATAAATATAAGGACTTCCATCAGAACGATTGAACGTTTCAACGATTCTGAAATCGAAAGCCTTCTCTGTCAGCAGTCCTGCAAGTGCCTTGAATACAGCTTCTTTAACCGCATATCTGGAGGCAAGAAACTCTGACCGGTCACAGGCCCGATCCGCCTCTTCCACCTCAGCTTTACTAAAAGTTCTTCGCACAAACGCATTGCGGACATTCTCATCCATTTCATCAATCGTCCGCTTGTCAACCATATCTACACCGATACCTTTTACCATTCAATCACATCCCACTATATTTAAATAATCAATTATTTTAATTGATATTTCATAGAGCTGCAATTTCTTACAATCCTGCATTTCAAGTCCTGTTATCTCAGATATCTTATTCATTCTGTAAAAAAAAGTCGATTTATGAATTTTGCAGGCTTCTGATGCCCTGACAGCGCTGCGGTTGTATTCCAGATATGCTCTCAATGTTTCAAACAGCTTACTGTTATTCTTATGATCGTATTCCAAAAGTTCAAGCAGATCAGGATGAATATAGGACTTAAGCCGATGAGACTCTTCACACAGGGAAAATATACTTTCAACCATGTAGTCTTCATAATTATATAAAACTGAAGGAATCTTTTCGATGTCCAGCTGTTTAATCAAATTCATCATCTGCTCATACCTGACCGGTACTTCCAGTATCGAACTGCATCTCAGACTTATTATTGCATGGATTCCATGCTGTCTCAGGAACTCACTCAGCCGCCTTTTTTCATATTGCTTAAAAGGGGTACGAGTTTCTTTGGATATGATTAAAACCAATGTATCGTTATACGTGGTAATCAGATCTTCCGGAAAAAGATTATGCAGGTGCTGAAAACTGAACTCAATCTGATTCACTGATATATTTTTCCGCAGAAATGGAATAACTACCAGCCACAGGTTTTCTTTTAAACGCTTTCCCAGTGTCTCCAGTTTCTCTTCAAAAAATTGTGTATCACTGACCCTGCCTCCTAACAACCCCGTTATCAGGAATTCATATCGCTGTTTTTTTGAAAAGGAGAAAAAATGGCTTTTCTGCATCTCTAAGGAAATCATATCGCTGAGTACATCGATAATCTGTAAATCATCACTGCTTAAAGTTCTGTTTATTTCAAGCACTGCAATGTAACCCACATAGATTTCGTTAATAAAAACTGGGGCGAATATCATTTTTTCTTCTAAAAATTTTGACTGGAAGAAAAATGCATGGGATTTTTGATATAGCTGCTCCATCAGCTTCTCTTCGTTCATATGCTGCAGTCCCGAAAGACAGACGAAACTGCTGCCATCCTGCCTGCCAATCATACTGTCACTTTCAACGCCATGTGATGCAATCACGGTAAAGCCTGCATCAACAACAGCAATAACATTCTCAACATATTGATAAGAAATATCAATCAATTCCTGTAACCCCTGATTATGCAATAGAGCCTGAAACAATTCTTCTTTTATTTCGCCTAAGCGTTTCTTCTGCTGTTCCATTGATACACCCCTGTCAATCGTTATCAATCAGTTTTAAAAGGCTTTCTGCAAATTCTTCAGGTGAATCCATCGGCGCATTATGTCCCCCCTGGAAATAATACCCCCGCATTCCAGATGAATCCAATACGGCCCGTGCCGCAATACCGAAAGGACTGCTAAAACTTTTCGTTCCAATCCCAATACAGTCATTCTGATTAATTACTATTTTATCATACTTGATCGTGTTCACATACTCAAATTTTAAAAAAGCCTCTATATTTTCCCAGACATGCGGTGAATCAGCTTCCGGCTGTGCGTCCGTTTCCTTCCTCCCAACTGCTCTTAAAAAGGCGATTGCGGCATCGGATAATCTCCCCATGCTGACAGCCCGTCCTACCTCTTCCACATACTTTTCTATCGCAGGAGACCTTTCTTTTAAGTTTTCAACACACGCAGGCTCAAAATATATGGTTTTTTTGATCTTATCCGGATTTCTTTTTTTACACTCGCTGACCACGAAGCAGCCGGCAGAGCAGCCCAATATAATTGGCGGAGTTTCACAAAACATATCGATCAGATTTTCCAACAGTTCTCCCTGCTGTTTAAAATTCATCCATTTCCTGTCATTTAAAGAACTTTCCCCATATCCTGGTCTGTCGTAAAGAATGACCCGGTAATGCTCTGCAATCCTGCATGCGAGCGGCAGAAAAAAGTAATGGTCTGCCGCTGCTCCATGCACCATAATAATAGGATATCCTCTCCCGGCAGTCATCACATAAACAGACTGGCCGTTAAACTCAAATAGTTCTTCCTTCCACTCCTCCATCCCAATCACCCGCTTATATCAAGTATGGTTAAAATTCAAACCCTGAAAAGACCGGCCGGCCGGTGTAATGCTTTCCTTCCTCTTCTCCGCTTAATACCCGGACTGCACCGGCTGCCATTGCCTCCATCTCAAACTCTCCGGGATAGGCAAATACTGGAGCTATATATTCGCATGTCGATCTGATTTGATCCGTTAAGCTTTTCTCGTATACCATTCCTCCTCCGAGAAGAATTGCATCGACATTGCCATGAAGTACAGCTGACATGGCTCCAATCTCTTTACATATCTGATATATCATCGAATCCCACATCAGCTTCGCTTTTCTGTCTCCATGTTTGCCGCGTTCTACCACTTCAATTGCATCAATTGTTCCTAATGTGGAAGCAAAGCCTCCCGTTTTCATGCAGAATCCCAGCATCTGGTCTTCTGTATATTTTCCGCTAAAACACAGCCGGATTAATTCATCCCCGGGAAGCTGCCCACATCTGGTAGGAGCCATGGGCCCCTCCCCTCCAACCATATTGATTCCATCAACCATCCGTCCCTGTCTGTGCGCAGCGACTGATGTACCGCCTCCAATATGGCATACAATATAGTTCTGCTGCTCGTACTTCACTCCATGTGAATTTGCATGCCGGATAGCAGTTTCTTTCTGGTTTAAAGTATGTATATGGCTTGTCCTGTATACCCCGTCAATGCCGGTAACCCTTGCAACCTCCTGATATTCATCAACATCCGGAGGGTTCACTATAAAGCCCTGGCCTCCGAACTCCTTCATATATCTTTCAGCTAAAGTACAGCCCAGGGCCGCCGGATGATTCACTCCATTCACACTGCGTCCCGCGTGATCTGCAATCAGTTCATCAATATAATACGTTCCGCCAGGCATCGAATACAATCCCCCGCCTCTGCCGACAAACGCATCTGTCCCTTCCAGTGATATTCCCGCTTCTTCCAGTGCTCTGTCAATGGTTTCTTTTCTGTATTCCAGCTGTTGTGTAAAATAAGGGAATCTGCCCAGCCGCTCCATATCATGTGTAACATTTGTTTTAAATAATTCCCGATCACCATCAAACAGTGCCACTTTTGTAGATGTGGAACCCGGATTAACTGCAAAGATTTTATATCCCATAACGTTCCTCCTGACTACATGCAGCCCTCACGGCAGATATAACGATATTTCCTTTAATTTCTGAAACCGGCGCACTCCTTGAACAGTCACATACGATTTTGTTAAATCCCTGCAGCATCGGTCCATATGCATCTGCATGACCCAGAAGCTGAATTAACTTAACACCTATATTTCCCGCATTCAGATCAGGCCATATCAGAATATTTGCCCTTCCAGCCACTTTGTTTGCCTTTGCTACCTTTTTTTGTGCCACATGAGGCCGCAGCGCGGTGTCAAGCTGGTATTCCCCCTCAATGTTCAAATCGCCGCGTTTTTGATTGGCCAGTTTTACAGCCTCAGTGACTTTATCTACCAGTTCTCCCTGCCCGCTGCCCAGTGTGGAATAGCTCAGCATTGCACACCGCGGTTCCCAGTCAAACAGCGCCTGTACCGTCTCACATGCAGAAATAGCAATATCTGCCAACTGCTCTGCCGTGGGATTTGTACATACCGCACTGTCTCCAATAACGAGCACCGATCCTTCACTGCCTTCAAATCCTGGTATATCGCAGATCCCAACACTGGAAATTGTACTGATTCCTTCCTTCAGCCCAACAATCATCTGTCCTGCCAGCAGCACATCCCCTGTCGGATAGTCAATTCCTGCAAATGCCACCCCGGCTTCACCGGCTGCCAGCATCGCCATGGCATAATAAAGCGGGTCCTGCATGCGTCGGCGAAGTGCCTTCTCTTTCATCAGCATATCGGGTAAAGCGAGATATTTATTTACTGTTTCACTTTTTTTCTCTTCGTCATCCAGATCCACAAAAACAAATTTATCTTCTTTATATCCCCGGGCCCGCGCCAGACTCTTAAGCTCATCTGTATGACCAATAAAGACAGGTATGATATATCCCTCTTCGGCCGTTTCATACGCCGCCTGCATAATTTTTTCATTGGTCCCCTCGGGAAATGCTACTTTCTGAGGGGCCTGTTTCGCTTTTTCATAGATTGAATCCAGTATACTCATATATTATTTTTCTCCATATAAGCATAAGCCTGATTATTCAGGCTCATGCTCAAGTTTATAATTTATTGATTTTTTTCCACCAGATCAACCATGTCACCGATGGTTGCCGCTTTACCGGCTTCGGGAAGTGAAACTAATATATCCAATTCATTTTCAATTAGTGAAACTACGCCTACCAAAAGAATGGAGGCTCCCTTAAGGTCTTCACGAAATCTTGTGTCGAGAGAAAGATCGGATGGATTCTTCCTGTAAGTCACTGCAACAAATTCCAATATTTTTGCTTCTAATTCCTGTCTGCTCATTTATACTCCTCATCTAATTCAAAAATCACGGTTTTAAACCCATTTCTCTGTACAATCTTAGCATGGCACGGTACCGGCATCTGCGTAAGCAGTCTGTCACGGTTTTCTTTTGTAACGCCCTGTACAATCGCATTGACGCCAGCACCTTCTTCTATCTCCACACAGGAAAGACAGTATGGCATTAAATCATTATTTTCCGGTTTTGCTGAAAGAATTGCAGGCATAATCAGCGATGTCATTTTTGCCTTACCACTAATCTCAACCCACTCTGTATCAGCACACCCACAGGTATTGCATGCATATACAGGTGGAAATTCCACAGCCTGACAGCGCGTACATTTTCTGCCGAGGATTTTTCCTTCCTCTAACGCGTCATAATATGTTTTGACGATTTTTTCTAATTTTACACCCATGACTAAACCTCCCGATTAATCCAAAGTCTTCAAAATAGCTGCGGTTACGTTCTGGCCGCCGCCAAAACCTCTCAGCATGGTATACTCCGGCAGTTTTTTAACCTGTCTGTCTCCACATTCTCCACGCATCTGCTTTACCGCTTCATAAAGATCAGCCAAACCGGAGGCGGCATGCGCATGGCCAAATGAAGTTCTTCCGCCATTCGTATTGATTGGCTTGTCTCCATCATATGCAGTTCTTCCTTCGCAGACGTATTTCCACCCTTCACCTTCCGGGAGATATCCTGCGATTTCTGCTGCAATCAGGTGCGAAGTAATAATAAAATCATTTGCAAAAAACAGATCAATCTTCGAAGAATCCACGCCTGTCATTTCATATACCTGCCTGACAGCCTCTCTCGTTGCCCGCAGTTCAAGATGTGGCGTATTTCCTTCCAGCGCTGAACTTCCGATGCCAAGTACCTCAATCGGTTTCCTGCCGGTATACTGTTCCACCAGATCAGTGGCACAGACAATAACCGCTGCTGCGCCGTCACATTTTAATTCCATACCGCCAACTCTTAAGTAATCGCCCATTTTAGGATTCATGGGTGATCTCATAAACTCCATGACATCGTCATACCCCGTCTGTTTGGCCATCTCTTCATAGGTTACTCTCTGGAGTGCCAGCGGATGCATCGAGGCATTTCGGCGGTTATTGATTGACATATGATTTAACGTATCATCCATCTGCTCATCTGTCAGATTGTATGTATCTTTATACCAGGCGGCTGCATCATCAAAACAGATCACCGGACCTGACATCATCTGCCTTGTGTAAGCCCGGTCATAAATCCAGGCTGTTGTTTCCAGCAATTTTTCCATCGTAAATTTCTGATGAACGTAAGCTGGCATCCCCTTCTCAGCAATACCGTCCGCAAATTCTACGCAGCCTGAAAGCACGCAGTTATACTTACCTGATGCGACCGCATTGACAGCCTGCTCAAGCGCCAGATATCCTGTACAGCAGGCCTCTGAGTGGTGAATGGAACCTTTTCCCTTCATACCAAACCAGTTGGCAACCTGCATATTCGGAGTAATATAATCAGAACCGTTTAACGGGCTTGCCTGGCCATGGAAATAGAAATCAACATCTTTCGGTTCTACTCCCGCATCTTCCATTGCCTTCAGTGCGGCATATCCAAATAACTCGCCTTCTGTCAAACCATCCGTTTCCGGATTATCCATCGTATACATAAACGGTGTACAGCCAACACCGATAATAGACACACTTCTGCTGTATTTATTTATTTTCGTGTGATTCATATTCTCTGACTCCTTTTTTAATAGTCGTTATTCCATATCACTGATATAATCTGCGATTGCCTCGCCAGCCATACGCCCGGAATTAATGGCGAAGCCCATTGTATTGCCCGGTAAAGTGAAATTATAGCTGTCGCCGTAAATCGTGTTGGCATCACTGCCTGCGCTGTAAAGACCCGGAATCGGCCTGTCATTATTGTCCAAAACTTCACAGTATTTATTGATTTTCACACCGCCAATCGTTCCATATGCTGCAACATAGAGCTTTCCGACTCTGTATTTGCCTCTGCCTGTGATCGGATGAAGGAACGCAGCTTTTTTGTTAAACTGGGAATCATAGTTCTGTTCACACATCTCGTTATAGTCATTAATTGTCTCTTCCAGCTTCTCATAGTCGATACCCAGCTTCTCGGCCAGTTCTTCCAGAGTCTCCGCCTCAATATATCCGTCATACCCCTCGGCGACTGCTCGTTCAAACTCAGGTTCAACTGCCAAAAATGCAAAATCCGGATGAACCAGATCATAGATGTCCGGACCATTCTTCTTATAGTTATTCAAAATGCCGTCATCCATGATACAGTATGCATAATTTCCCGGCTGCAGCCTCAATGCATTACCTGTAAACGTAGTATTCCCCATCATGTCTTCGTTCATAAAACGGTCCCCATTCTGATTAATCAACAGATTGGGCTGACGCAGCACGGTATCCAGCAGGAAATAATTCAGGTTGTCTTTAATCTGGTAGATCATTTCAATGTTTGCGCCAAACTTTTGTGCACCTGCATCCCACATCATATTCAAACCGTCTCCGACAATCCCCGGAACGTTGAACGGGAAATAATCTTCCCAGAGATTTAAGTCAAATTCCTCTTTCAGCATCTTGGCATTAACACCGAAGCCACCGGTTGCAACGACCACTGCTTTTGCACGGGCTTCTATCTCTTCTCCCTCTTTGTCGACAGCAATTACGCCAACAGCTTTTCCATCTTCCATGATCAATTCTTTTACCGGGCTTTCGAGATAAATCTCTGCCCCTAACTCTTGGGCTTTCTCTGTCATGGCGCGAATCATCGGACCTGCCGCACGCGGTCCGATAATGCCGTTTTCAGGTTTTACAATGTGCCATGTTGCCTCGGATTCTGCAAAATAGCGGAAAGCACCGGCAAATTCAACGCCCATGGCTTCGAGCCATTCAATGGTCTCTGCTGATTTTGCAAAATAAGTCTGCACCAGGTCGGCGTCAACACGAAAATGTGTATACTTCATATGCATATCGTATGCCTGGTCTTTCGTAATCTCGTTAAAAGCCTTCTTTTGAATTTTCGTTCCGATTCCAAGCAGCCCCATACCCATGTTTGCCGCCCCACCGGTTGTGTTGCTCTTCTCAAAGACAATTGTCTTCAAATCATTTTCACCAGCTGTTACAGCAGCAGCGAGGCCCGCCGGGCCAGCTGCAACCACAATTACATCTGCTTCCATTCTTTTCATTGTCTAACCTCCATTTTGATTATTTTAATGTTTCTTTTTAAATCTTCCGCACTTTGTCAGCTTATCAGGCAGTCTCGGTACACGGTCTGCCGTCTGAATGACGGCACCGGCATCACAAGCTTCGATACACCGCCCACACTTAGAGCATGCAAATCCGTCCAGCATATGGATATAACCCGCCTTACCTTCAATCGCATCAGAAGGACAGATATCCGCGCATTTTTCACATCCATTGCAGAGAATTGGATCAATATACATACTCACAAAAGCCCTGCACACTCCGTTCGCACATTTTTTCTTCTTAATATGATCGTCATACTCTGACTGAAAATACTTCAGAGTACCCAGTGTAAAATCTGCTGCGGTCTGCCCCATGCTGCACAGCGTGGAAAATGCCATGGCTTCGCCAATTTCAGCCATCATGTCCGGATACTCTTTCTTTCCTTGTCCCAGAGTAATCTCTCTCATCATGGTATGCAGCTGAATCAGTCCTTCGCGGCAGAATACACACCGGCCGCAGCTATGGTATCTGTCTGCCAGCAGCTCTTTCTCCGCTTCCCGGATCAGACAGCACTTACTGCCATAGAGAGTGATTACTCCATTCAATATTACAGTGTCTGCCTCAATCGTCTGCTGCAAAGCAGACGCATCATAAAGCTTCGTACCGACAGCCAGCGCACGAATCTCCTCATTGCCTGTCAGTTCTGCAATCTTTGTTCCGTAATGCACCTTCTTCAGTTCTCCTGTATGGCCTTCCCTGCATATTGCTATATAAGTACACGGCTCATAACAGCCCGCCATTAAATCAGATAAAAAGGCCATCGTCAGAATATGGTGAAAAACAGCGTCCCGGTTTTCTCTGCAGTCGATCAGTCCCGTCTTAACTTTAATGTTAAACTTCGCAGCGTCTTGTTCTATGGCTGCGGCGTAGTCCGCCTCCCATTCAGGAACGTAGAGATACATTTCTCCAGCCTCCGCTGCTTTTGCGGCCAGTGCCATACCGGCAAAAATCTTTTCAGGATTCTCTTTTAAAATTGCCAGCAGCACCCCAACATGGTCACCATTATACAGGCCGCATATCATTCGTCCGGGACTGTTTCTCTCCGCTCTCTCCGCATTCGCAGTTTTCCATTTTTCTGCAATCTTTTCCCCGGTCGTTCCGAACTCCAAAAGATTTGACTCAGCCGCACGTCTGGTGATTTCTGCAGCACTTAAGGTTTTTGCTTCTTCCATTACATTCATCACCTATGCCTCCTTCTGCTTCGAAAACTCCGTCCACAATCTCGGTGGTTTGATTTGCAGTCGTAAATCACACTGGAGGCATCTGTCTGCTTCTGAACAAATATCTTTATCACAGATACCATAATCCACTTTATCGAAATTATTCTGACGTTCTTCCGCGCTGAGTACTATAGATGATTTTCTTTCCCGGGAACAAAATCCTTCTGCCTTGCCGATACAGGGATCAGGACTCTGCACTGGAGCCAGAATTTCACTGATATCCCCGTCACCCCCAAGATATTTATCGATCTCACCTGCTGCATCTCTTCCTGACGCAATAGCCATAATTACAGATTTTGTGCCATAGACCGCATCCCCTGACGCAAAAATCCCGTCAACGGATGCCGCCAGCGACTTCTCCTTTACAGCAATACGATTGCCGCTTCCAAGGATAATGCCTGTCTCCTCTGTAATCTGAGGCCGCTGTCCAACTGCAAAAATCACTGTATCACAATCGATGTGGTGTTCAGACCCTTCCTCTTTTTCTATTATTGCCTGCTTATTCTCATTAAAGGAAAATGATTTTACATTCATAAAATCTACGCCGGTAACACTGTCTGTACCGGTAATCCGCTCGAAGGTCTGTGCCGGATGAACGAAGATCCCCTCCTCCTGAGCTTGTTCAATCTCTTCATCGTCCGCTGTCATAACGTCTCTTGCTTCCAGACAGGCAAGATGAATCTCATCTGCGCCAAGGCGTTTTGCTGTTCTCGCACAGTCAAAAGCAACATTTCCGCCTCCCAGAACAATTACTCGTTTTCCTATACCGTTTTCCCTGTTCATACTGGCGTTTCTTAAGAAATCAATATTTAACAGCACTCCAGGAAGCCCGCTTCCCTCCATCGAAAGGCGGACACCGCTGTGTGCGCCAATAGCCATCAGCACCGCATCATATTCTTTCAGCAAATCCAGCGGCCTCTCCACTCTGGTATCTGTTTCAACGATAACCCCCTGATCTCTGATTACAGCCGCTTCCTCTGCTACAACAGTTCTCGGCATACGATAAGCCGGAATGCCATAACTCATCATTCCCCCCACTGTGGGCAATGCTTCCTTCAAAACCACCGTATGACCCTGTTTTCTCAGATAATAGGCCGCCGTCATTCCAGCCGGTCCTCCTCCTACAACGCAGACTCTTTTTCCAGTATCAGGCAGCTGTTTTCCCTTTCCTCTCCAATACAGACCTGTGTCTCTCTCTGCCGCATACCTCTTGATATTTCGAATAGATATGGCCTCGTTTACTGCCTGTCGTCTGCACTCCTCTTCGCACACATGAGTACAGACATATCCCAGACATTTCGGAAACGGAGCCTTCTCTCGTATCACAGCTGCTGCCGCATCGTAATTTTCTTCTTTGACAAACCGAATATAACGCGGTATTTCTGTATGTACCGGACAGGCAGTGCGGCAGGGAACCAGCAATTCATCCTTCTTAAGATTTGTTTCTAAAAGCTGCAGCTTATCCCGAATAGAACCGGTAGGACAAACCTCTGCACATGCGGTACAAAAGCGGCAGTCTTCGTCCTTCAACAGTTTTCCGTGCAGTGTCTCCACCAGCACTTCCAAGTCTTTCTTTTGATATTTTAATATACCAACGCCTCTCAAATCGCTGCATGCACGCACACATCGGCCGCAGAGTACGCATCGATTCATATCATGGATCAACAGCGGATTGCTTTCTTCCTTCTTTGCACCTTTTGTCCTGGTTCTCATTCTGGCACTGTTGGCACCAATGTACTGAATCAGCGTCTGCATCTCACAATTACCGTATTTCGGGCAAGTTGAGCAATCCTCCGGATGGCCTGCCAGCATCAGTTCCAACGCCAGGGTACGCAGCCGGCTGATCTGTTCGCTATTGGTATGAATCTCCATCCCCTCTTTCACAGGCAATGTGCACGATGGTACAACTCCTTCCTGACCCTCCACCTCCACAATGCACATGCGGCAGGATTCATTTTCCGGTAAATCGGGATGGTAACATAGATGCGGAATGTAAATACCTGCATTTAAGGCAGCTGCAAGAACATTCATCCCGCCCTCTGCTTCAACCGTTTTACCATCTATTTTAAAAGAAACCACGTACTTCCTCCTTTTACTTTTCTGATAATCAGTTATAACTTATTTCTCCACCTCCTGCTTTCCTATAATCAGCGACTGAAGGAATCCACCTGCAAAGGCAAAGAACCAGATCCCCACAAGCATTGCAATGTATAATTGAAATGTCATAAAATTCCACTGGGATTTTTCTGTGACACCAAGCAATGCCAGCATAATTGAAAAGCTTGCCAGCCAGCCAAAAAGATTAGCAATATCGGCTGCATAATACTGAATAATAATCATAACTGCAACAACTACAACTAATATAATGGGAACATATACCAATGAATTTCCTGGCATAATGTCAAACAGCCAGTTTGTAAAATATCCAAATATTGCGCCGAAGGTAAAACCTGCCGTCATCTGTACATATTCCTTCCGTGTTTTTGCACATGGCACAACAACAGTTGCCGATAACATGGCAACAGCTGCAGTAGTAAACCCTGCCAGACTGGCCGCAACTGCCCAAAAAGCCGGCAGCAATGACAGCCCTATTACCCTCGCCCATAAAAGTCTGTTTTTCATTACGTTCTCCTTAAACCGCAGGAATTTCCTCTATCACAAATCACCATCGTCATGCTATACAGCAGGAAATTTTACTGCCTTATATTTTGCGTATTCCTCCTGTATTTTGTCAGCATTTGCAAAGAACTCTCCTTGACATTTCATAATTTCATCCAGATGTAATTCCCGGTATTCATTGACATTGCGATCCCGGCATAAACCATTTTCTGCCAATACGAATCGGACCTTTCCATCTTCTCCTCTGACGAGATCTCCGCCGGCTCCGCATACGGCGCATTCAAATGGAAACTCAATCCCGTCCCAATGTGGTTCTCCCCGGAAAATCAGGCTGCTATGACAATTCGGGCACATTCCCATATCCGGTTCTCCCAGCCACTCTCTCTTCTCTATCGGAGTCCCGATGGTTTTTATAATATTTTCTCCCATCTGACGTGCACGGGTCATCTGTTCCGGATGAAGAAGAACATTTCCAGGCCGGCTATTGCCCGTTGCCAAGAACTGATCGATAACTTTGACAGACTGAGTAAACATACCTGCTGCCATAACCTCTAAAGACATAGTCATCCAGTCATGACGGGAACCGCCTACTGCAATCAGTCCTGCTACACAGTGCGGATCCTCTTTTACCAGGCCAACCTTCAGCATGAATGACAGTTCATAAGCCAGCTGACGGTGAATCAGTCTGGTTAACAGTGAACTGGGTGCCAAATCATAAGTAGGACAGCTGACAATCAAACCATTGCACTTCTGCATCTCTGTAATGATTTTGTCAACATCATCCTGACCTTTTAAAGCACAGCCTTTATACGGTCCTTTCCCCATAGCTACCTGTGCCATGCCCATACTACACGCCTCACAGCCTGTACAGGGAAGGATATTATAATCATAAAGGTTAATGAGGCTTACTTCCGCTCCCGCTTCCTGACATGCAAGCAGAGCCTCTTTTGCTAAAATTTCACTGTTGCCATCGTGACGTCCAGCGACAATTGCCATAACTTTCATCAATTAATTTCCCCCTTTATCATTTTGTAATCCCCGATCTGAGTTTAAAATTTTAGTATTTCTATTAAAAATTATACAATGCCCTGCCATTTGAAGTCATGATTCAGACGTCTTAATTGATTTTGATGCATTGAGTTTTTATTGTACAAATGTCTGAAAGGCCAAATCACCATGCAGAAAAAGAGTATTAGCGTATAAAAATATCAATATCGCTTATTTATCTTGTATGATAAATATCTGTATGTATTGTAGATACAATATGTGTTTACACTTTTCTTTTGTCAGCCGCAGTCCTATCCTAACCCCGTTGTTAGATGCAAAAGGAAAACCTATAATCACTAGATAACTCCCGGTGTATCTAACTTATTACATGCAAAAATTAACAGATAGGAGAATTGCTATCGCTATTAGTGAAATAATCCATCACTTCCGGCTTCTGCACCTTTTCACGCAGAAGTATTTCGGATAAATGCTCAGTTTTAGCGATATACGGACAGACAAAAGGGAGTACCTATCTTTCCATACTTGAGATGTTCTAAGCATGGCAAGAGCAGTCTGATAAACTGAACGCCGGGGAGATTACCAAAGAGGAATATGACCAGTGGCGTTATACCTCCCCTCAGATGAACGCTGCAAAATCTAAGGAAAATCTCAATACCCTACATGCTGAATGAAAGGCCAAGACACAGAATAACAGTGAATATACCTACTAACGTAAAAAAGATCTTACCAAATTGAAATCACTCAATTCAGTAAGATCTTTTTTAGTTGGTTGAAATATCTACACTTGCTAACCACTTATACACTTTTTGAATAAATGCATTTTTTCAGTGTTATCAATTTGTTATCAAATAGAGCTACAAAGCGCCTCAAACGCCCGGTTTATGCGGGTCCACGAACATTTTTCTTATTCAAACTCAATCGTAGCCGGCGGCTTCCCCGTACAATCATACAACACCCGGTTCACGCCCTTCACCTCATTAACGATCCTCCTGGTTACAGTTCCCAGGACTTCCCAGGGAAGTTCTGCCGACTCCGCAGTCATAAAATCAGATGTAAGCACAGCTCTCAGTGCAACCGCATAATCATACGTCCTCTCGTCACCCATACATCCAACCGACCGCATATTCGTCAGCGCTGCAAAGTACTGGCCAAGTCCCTTATCGACTCCGGCTTTTGCAATCTCCTCACGGTAGATCGCATCGGCTTCCTGCACGATTCTCACCTTATCCGGTGTGATCTCACCGATGATGCGCACGCCCAGGCCCGGGCCCGGGAACGGCTGGCGGTAAACTAAATACTCCGGAATTCCAAGCTCCAGACCGGCCTTTCTTACTTCATCCTTAAACAAAAGGCGCAGCGGCTCGATGATCTCCTTGAAATCCACATGCTCCGGAAGTCCGCCCACGTTATGGTGAGACTTGATCACAGCCGACTTTCCAAGACCGGATTCAATCACATCCGGGTAAATGGTCCCCTGTACGAAATAATCCACGGCACCGATCTTTTTTGCCTCGTCTTCAAAAACACGGATAAACTCTTCACCAATGATCTTGCGCTTCTGCTCCGGCTCCTCAGCCCCCTTCAGTTTCTCATAGAAACGCTCCTGGGCATTGACACGGATAAAGTTCAAATCATAAGGACCATTGGGGCCAAAGACAGCCTCCACCTCATCGCCTTCATCCTTGCGAAGAAGACCGTGATCCACAAATACGCAGGTCAGCTGTTTTCCAACCGCTTTCGCCAGCATAACGGCTGCTACAGAAGAGTCCACACCGCCGGACAGAGCACAGAGTACCTTTCCGCTGCCGACTTTTTCGCGGATTGATTTGATGGAAGACTCCACGAAGGAATCCATTTTCCAGTCTCCTGAACATTTACAGACATTGTATACGAAATTGGACAGCATCTTCATGCCTTCCTGTGTATGCATAACCTCCGGATGGAACTGAACCGCATAGAGGCCGCGCTCCTCACATTCCATGCCTGCCACCGGGCATACCGGTGTGTGAGCAGTTACCCTGAAGCCTTCCGGAGCTTTTTCTATATAATCGGTATGGCTCATCCAGCAGATCGTTTTTGGGCTCACGGAATCGAGAATCCGGCTGTCCGCCTCTGCATCCACTTCCGTCTTTCCATACTCGCTGACAGGCGCCGTCGCAACGCTTCCCCCCAGCATATAGGCCATCAACTGTGAACCATAGCAGATTCCAAGGATCGGAATTCCCATCTCAAAGATTTCTTTTTCACAATGCGGGGAATCCTCCTTATATACACTGTTGGGACCTCCGGTAAAAATGATTCCCTTCGGATTCATTTCCCTGATCTTATCCAGTCCCAGTGTGTATGGATGAACCTCACAGTAAACATTGCATTCTCTGACTCGTCTGGCAATCAGCTGGTTATACTGACCACCGAAATCCAGAACAATAATCATTTCTCTTTCCACGGGTATTCCTCCTATTATAATCATGTACAGTATCACGAATGCCGGAAATGAAAAAAACGGACATAAGCCGCTTTCTCTTTAGCATTCCCGCATTCCTTCAATAAAAAACAAAAATTGCAAATGAAGATGAAAGGCTGTTGCATGCATCTTAAGCGATTTCTGCAACAGCTCTTTCCTTGATATTATATTCTATCAGAAAAGCATTGACAAGTATTTTCTCACACCCTCATGAAAAGCTGTGAAAAATAAACGACTCCCACTGCCCAAAATCCCGTTTCTTTGACACAAAATCCAATCGTTTGACACAGGTTTCTCCGTTCACAGCGTACATTTCCCCTGCCCGGATACGCTCGCCCCACCTTTCGGTCAGACCAGATCCTGCCTGAAAATCCGCTTCACAGTTTCCGCATTCAGTCCTCGGATCACCTCCACCGCCATGGACACAGCCGCTTCAATATCTGATTTTGCGCAGAAATTATAATGGCTGTGCACATATCGGGACGGAATCCCCAGCACAAGAACCGGAACAGCCTGGCCGGTCAGGCTAATCTTACCTGCGTTTGTACTGCCGCCTCTTCGAACGGCATCCTGGTATGGAATTCCGAATTTTTTCCCTGTCTCATGGGCATACCTGATGAATTCAGGATTGGAGACGTAGCTATTGTCCAGATGACGGATCTGAACACCGCCCCTCATTACGCCCTGTGCTGTTCCCAGCTGAACATAAGGATCATCAGCGGGTGACCCCTCAAATACAATCGCAAGATCGGGCTTCACCTGCTGAGCAGTCACTGTGGCACCTCTGGTTCCCACCTCTTCCTGCGCGGCAAACGCCCCCACGACTCTGGCTGCCAGTCTTTCTTCCTCTGCCATAAGTACCTTCATGGTCTCGATAATACAAAAACATCCCAGCCGGTTATCAAAGGCTTTTCCAAAACAGATACCATTTTCTTCATGATACTCATACGTCACATCCGGAACAACAGGATCACCCGGACGAATTCCATATACAGTCAGTACCTCTTCCCTGCTGCATGCTCCCACATCAATCAGTATGTCTTCAATCTTCAGACTGTTATCCGCCTTCTGCTCCGGTGTCAGGAAGTGAACGGGTTTCGAAGTAGTAATCCCTCTGTGCAGTTTCCCCTCTTCCGTTCTCACGATCACCGAGTGGGCAGGGAGACTGGTAAGATGGAAGCCGCCAAGTGTTACAATGCTCATAAGACCATTTTCCATAATGGACTGGATCATAAATCCGCATTCATCGAGATGGGCATCCAACATCAACACAGGACGTCTGTCCGATGGTATCTCATCATTCCTGTAAATCCCACAATTTCCCCGGCTTACAGCAGTCAGAGGCGATGGCGTCATCTCTGCATATACATTGTGCATCGAATCCTTTCTCACAGCCAGCCCGCCGCAATATTTTTTTACTACCCTGACCACATCTTCTTCAAAACCACTGGGTCCAAATGCATTGGACAGTTCTTCCAGAATCTTTAAATCAACCATGTTACTTCTCCTTTTTCTGTATTTCTCATTCTGCTTATGCTGTTACTACTGAGGCCCTATTTCTTTAGTACTCCCGTGAATCTGTCCAGATTCGTCAGAGCTTCGCCTGCGCCTCTCTTTCTTCTATGATGAAACCGCAGTAATGGCAAATTCTATCTCCATACTTTGCCGCTCCTGATTACAGCAGTCTGTATGCATTTACAAAAAAATTATAACATGAAATGATAATTTTTCCTATCTTGCAAGGAAAGTTGTTTCCTGCCGCAAATACGCAGCGTTGGCCGTGAACAATAATTACGCAGCAAATGCCACCTCCGCAGGTTGAAAGCTTCTGCGAAGATGGCATTGGGACTAACATTCACTCTGTTTTAAGGCTCATCAACTCTATTTCCTGTCTAAATACTCTTTAATTGCACTTCCGATGAATTTTGATGCGCCTTCTCCATATTTTCGATCGTTCACTTCCAGATACATGGGATTGGACTGATAAGCCTCTGCCGTAAGTAACCAGTAATTTTCTCCCATGTCGATTCCTCTATTACTTTCTTCACAAAAAGCAATCAGTTCGCTTACGGCTGCCTGTACTTCCGCAGATGAGGGATCTCTGGTTAAGTCTGCCGTAAGCCGTTTTGTCAGCAGTTCCGTTTTTTCCATAATTCCATCTACTTCAGTTTCTGAGATAACCGGCCCCTCGGAGAGATAGTTTTGAAAATTTTCCTTCATTGCTTTTGTAAAATTCTCAATACTGCCATACTGTCTGACCGCTGCCTCTGCAATCTCTACCTCTTGCGACTGAAGATCACCAAATAATTCATCAAACTGCTCCATACTTCCGAGCCGCCTGATAATCTCCTCCGTATGCGTCGCTTTAAATTCACCTAAAGCCTGAAAATATTCGCTCATATCAAACTCTTTAAAGTCCATACACGTTTCTCCATGAATTAATTTATCGAGTAACTCCAAAAGACCATTCAATCGGTCTCGTTTCAGCCGGATTAACTCCTTCTGCTTTTCAAATGCTGCCTTCTTATCAAATTGCGGATTTTCCATAATCACTTTGATTTCCCTCAGTGTAAAATCCAGTTCCTTAAAAAACAGAATCTGCTGCAGTACTTCCAGTGCACTTTCATCATACAGTCTGTATCCGGATTCCGTCATCTGCGTCGGTTTCAATAATCCGATCTCATCATAAAACTGGAGCGTCCGAACACTGACCCCCGTTAATACGGAAACCTGTTTGACAGTCATCATCATTCTCACCTTCCTTCCCTGTTGAGTTTAGTCTGCGTTTCCCTCTGCCGGCACGAAAAGAATCGATGACCTCATCTCTGATTATCACTTTACACTATCACCATACGTGATAGTCAATACTTTTTTATAATGTTTTTTACAGCTTTCAAGCCACTGCCTCCTGTTTTATGCAAAAAAAGAACAAACTTCATAATTCGTTAGAAAGCCTTAATAAATTTCATAATCTTTTTACGCTGCGGTCAAATTTATGTTACATTTTTCCAGTATGATAATATTATAAACATAGGAAATCGAATTAAGCAGTCAGAGCGCTTCCTACATATGTTTCCACTAAGTCGGCGGGGTTGACGGAATGTCACCTTGCCGGCTCAACCTAATTTATGGGGTATTTTCTCATTGCTTTTGCAGTTTAATCTTTAGTGAAAACAGAGGTCGAAAAATTTTTTTAATTTTTTTTCAAATTTATCTGGACAAATTCAACTTCCTATGGTATTATTAGGAAGCTGTCAGAAACGACAGATACGGCCTATTGGTCAAGCGGCTAAGACGCCGCCCTCTCACGGCGGAAACCCGGGTTCGATTCCCGGATAGGTCATGAAAACCTTCCTGAATATCAGGGAGGTTTTTTTGTATATAAAAATCATGATCCTGTTACACAAAAATATTTGAGCTAAAAACAGGAACAACAGTCAGGCTGGGTTATTTCACCTTAGAACAAAGTGCCTTCGGCACTCTCAACTCCCCTGCCCCTCACTCATGAGGGGTTTTGGGGTTTTCCTTTGTCACTTTTTGTTGTAAAATATTCTTATGTATAAAAAGAACATTCTTCAAACTATTTT
>NZ_JANFYJ010000210.1:0-332 GCF_024460495.1 Hungatella sp. SL.1.14
TTGCCTACCACTAACCCATCACCATTCTTAATCTGCACTGCTGTGAGATTGTCAGGAGTCAGCGCCTCCCAGGTCGTTACCATGGCCGCCCGGTTTGCCGCCGCCACCTGTAAGGCTCCCAGGCTTGTGCCTGCCTCCAGTTCAATAATAGTTCCATTTTTTAAGATCATAGTGTCCTTCATGTACGGACTCCTTTCTCCCTTTTCGGGTATAAAAATAAGAGCCTTTCAGCTCTGATTAACGAGTTTCTTATTCATTTAAATAGTGATTTAGCAAAAGCAGTCTACTCAAGTAATCTTATGGCTCCTAGTGATGGCCCTGTTTTTCTCCGC
>NZ_JANFYJ010000211.1:0-332 GCF_024460495.1 Hungatella sp. SL.1.14
CGCAATTTCACGAAGAATGAAACTATCATATATATCTTCTGAAACGCTTTGCAATTTACCATTTAACATTGCACGCAAAGGTGCATTTTCATTTTGAAGTTGATTCCAGTTCATAGTACAAGCTGAAAGAAATACAGGATTAGCTTTCTCTTGTAGAGTTATATAGTTTCCCCATTCGCCAGGAGACACCTCGCCCCATGCTATTTTGGATGTCATAGTATTTTCTTTTCCATATTCCCATGTAGGTAAATTAACCAAATAAATTGTTGTCTGGCAGTTTAATGGTTGAAGTTGTTTCATAAGCCAATACATACCACAAAGCTCATCTGGAT
>NZ_JANFYJ010000212.1:0-329 GCF_024460495.1 Hungatella sp. SL.1.14
AAAAACACGGAAGGAATATGTACAGATGACGGCAGGTTTTACCTTCGGCGCAATATTTTGATATTTTACAAACTGGCTGTTTGACATTATGCCAGGAAATTCATTGGTATATGTTCCCATTATATTAGTTGTAGTTGTTGCAGTTATGATTATTATTCAGTATTATGCAGCCGATATTTCTAATCTTTTTGGCTGGCTGGCAAGCTTTTCAATTATGCTGGCATTTCTTGGTGTCACAGAAAAATCCCAGTGGAATTTTATGACATTTCAATTATACATTGCAATGCTTGTGGGGATCTGGTTCTTTGCCTTTGCAGGTGGATTCCTTC
>NZ_JANFYJ010000213.1:0-329 GCF_024460495.1 Hungatella sp. SL.1.14
CTATGAGGCACTCAGACAGAACGGGTTTGTGAAGATGACCATGCAGGGACAGCTGCACCATCTGCACTGGAAAGAATAGGCAGGAATAAGGAAGGCGGAACGATTGATGATATTATCGTTCCGCCTTCTATTTAAATAAAGATTCTTTCTGAAATTTAAAAATAGTAATGCATTAAAGATTGGTGGATTTGGGAAGGCTGAAAATAAATTCTGTCCTCACGCCCTCGGTACTGACCACATCGATATTCTCCCCATGGGATTGAATGATCTCCTTCACAATGGCAAGGCCCAGGCCGGTTCCTTTCTTATCCTTTCCACGAGACAAATCT
>NZ_JANFYJ010000214.1:0-328 GCF_024460495.1 Hungatella sp. SL.1.14
AATCAGTTCATCTACAGAAGCATTTACGATGGCTTCGGTAGAAAGGTAGTCCGTCAGAACAGCTTCAGCAGTGGCACCATATTTATTGGAGAAAGGGTGCTCATCTTTGTCCAGCATGGCAAACTCGCTGAATTTCAGAAAGATGTTGTTGAGCATGTAGGTTTTCTCCCTGGCGATGCATTCTGTAATGTGAAGCCGGTGCCGTGTAAGGCGATGGAGTGCAAGATACTGTGCCCCGCGCCAGGGCTGTGTGTTAATCCGGCCGACCCTGGCGAAATCAGCGATGACAAAGGAATCAATCCCATCGTTCTTATCAAGGGAATTAAAG
>NZ_JANFYJ010000215.1:0-328 GCF_024460495.1 Hungatella sp. SL.1.14
TTTGGCTATTCGAGGAATTGAATTCAGATAGTCGTTTTGATTGTGAAACCTTTAATAAAATGAAGAAGATTAATGGCAACTATACTAAGACATTTAATAAGTATTTAGATACTAAAAGGCCTTTTGAAAAATATGAAGATTTTCTTTTGTATTGCTTTAAAAAAATAAATCGCCAAAACTGAATTCTAAAGAAAATAATTATATATAAGAATGTTTTGGCATCTATATAAAAAGGAAATGGATGATATGAAAATAGAAATAATTTCAATGCAACAAATTAATAATATGGGATCATTGTTGCAAGCTTATGGTTTGATGAAAAGATTAA
>NZ_JANFYJ010000216.1:0-327 GCF_024460495.1 Hungatella sp. SL.1.14
GGAGGTTAATCCGGAAATCTTTTCCAGTTCCTGTATCCCTTTTTCATAGAGAGACTCTACTTCGGCGTTTCTCTTATTCAGGGCTTCCTCTCGAGCAGCAAGACCTGCGTCTCTTTTTTCCATTGCGTCGGACTTCTTGTCCAGGTTTTCTTCCTTGCTTAGTACTCGTCTTTCATAACGTTGAAGCTCAGCTCTTCTTTCTCTGGTCTCTTTCTCCAGTTCGTTCTTAGTCTTCAAAGACTCTTCTTTTGCTTCAAGGAGAGCTTCGCGCTTCTTTGTCTCAGCGGTTTTTAATGCTTCATCTATTATTTCCCGGGATTTTTCTTC
>NZ_JANFYJ010000217.1:0-326 GCF_024460495.1 Hungatella sp. SL.1.14
GACAATTCCTCAAACAACGGAACCACATCACTGACCGCCTTTTCAAAATCTCCCGACATGACCGGAACCGTAAGTGTCTGCCCTGCATACTGTCCGTGAAGTGTTCCGTCCAGATCGATATTATCGAGCGTTTTTCCGTACTTTTCGATGGTTTTCTTTTCAGGGACTTCCGTCCCCCCAGCCGCTTCCGTAACCGCCGTCGTCTCCGCAGTTGTCTGCATTTCCACAGATACGGCCACCTTACAGCCCGTCAGGCCCATCGCTGCAACTGCCGTACAGGCCGCTGCCGTTGCTACTCGTTTCCATAATCCATTCCTTCTCATCAT
>NZ_JANFYJ010000218.1:0-326 GCF_024460495.1 Hungatella sp. SL.1.14
TCCCTCTTTTCCTGTTGTATCCGGGCGTGTCTGAAACACCTTCCGGTATGTACAGTGTACAAAATATGATAAACTGTGGCAATCGACTGTCAGTAGAATCGCGGTTCTGTGCGGGAAATCACTCTGATTTGCGGTCATTGATCCGAAAAACAACAGGGAAACCGATAGAAGAAGTTATTCTGCTTCCAACGGCTCCCCTGTTGTTTTCACTGTTGTTTTCACTGCTCTTTTCGTCCATAATCCCGCATCACATATCACCGGCAGAGATTCACCCGTGTCAGTCCACCACTTCAACGCTCTCTATCACCGGCTGATTTTCTTTTGCC
>NZ_JANFYJ010000219.1:0-326 GCF_024460495.1 Hungatella sp. SL.1.14
TCATGAGTGCGCTAAGGGGAATGGCTATTTCAATCCACACCTTCCTTGCGGAAGGCGACCATTTCGTGTTGCATAGCACTCGTGCCACCTCCTATTTCAATCCACACCTTCCTTGCGGAAGGCGACCAGTTTACGCAATCCTGGAACGTCTCTGCAGACATTTCAATCCACACCTTCCTTGCGGAAGGCGACCCCAATCCTCATGAGTGCGCTAAGGGGAATGGCTATTTCAATCCACACCTTCCTTGCGGAAGGCGACCATTTCGTGTTGCATAGCACTCGTGCCACCTCCTATTTCAATCCACACCTTCCTTGCGGAAGGCGAC